>JANLSP010000555.1:0-2257 GCA_031362485.1 Novosphingobium sp. | reverse complement strand
ACCCCACAGGATCGCCCCGAAATAGGGCGTCATCAACCATGCGAAAGCCAGTGTGATGACCACGACAAGCACGACAAAAGTCGCGTCTTCCAGCTTCCAGCCGTTCTTCTGCCCCGCCCTCATTGCTCAAAGTCCCGTGCTTGCCGTGCCACTATCCAGCCGGATGATAGAAGTCATAAACCGATTGCGCCACTGCCGCTGAAACACCCGGCGCGCGCTGGAGATCATCAAGGCTCGCCGCACGCACCCGGCTCGCCGTGCCGAGATGCAGCAGCAACGCGCGCTTCCGCGCCGGGCCGATGCCTGGCACTTCGTCGAGCGGGCTGGCGGTGATTGCGCGGCTGCGCTTTTCGCGGTGCGCGCCGATGGCAAAGCGGTGCACTTCGTCGCGCAGGCGCTGGAGGTGGAACAGCAGCGGCGCGTTTTCAGGGAGCATCTTCTCGCGCCCGTCGGGAAAATGAAACACTTCCCGTCCCTCGCGCCCGTGACCCGGCCCCTTGGCGATGGCCACCAGCGGCACGTCTTCGATGCCCAGCTCACCCAGCGCATCTTTCACTGCACTCATCTGGCCCTTGCCGCCGTCGATCAGCACCAGATCGGGCCACATGCCGCTGTCGCGGCCCGGATCATCGTCCTGAGCGCGGCCAAACCTGCGCGTCATCACCTCGCGCATCATGGCAAAATCGTCGTTGGTCTGTGCCGTCTTGATGTTCCACTTGCGGTACTGGCCCTTGATGAAACCTTCCGGCCCCGCCACCACCATCGCGCCCAAAGCCTGCGCACCCTGGATGTGGCTGTTGTCGTAGATTTCGATACGCTGGGGCGCCTCGGGTAGCTCGAGAAATTCCGCCAGTTCGCGGCCCAGCCGTGCCTTGGTGCCGCTTTCAGCCATGCGACGCTCAAGCGCCTCGGTGGCATTGCGCTGCGCCTGTTCGATCAGCCGCCGACGGTCGCCGCGCTGGGGCACCGATACTTCAACCTTGCCGCCGGCTTTCTCGCGCAGCGCTTCGGCCAGCAAGTCTGCTTCGGGCAATGCAAGCCCGACCAGGATCGTCCGCGCGGGCGGCACGTCTTCATAGAATTGCGCGAGGAAGCTGGTCATCACTTCAGCCTCTTCCAGACCTTCGGTGTGGCTGGGGAAGAAGGCGTGGTGGCCCCAGTTTTGACCACCGCGAATAAAGAAGGCCTGGATAGCGACATGGCCGCCTTTGCTTGCAATTGCGAACACATCGGCGCTGCCCAGCCCTTCGGCGTTGATTGCCTGACTGCCCTGGATAAATGTCGCGGCACGGAGGCGATCTCGCAGCATCGCGGCGCGCTCGAAATCGAGCGCCGATGCCGCCGCGTCCATTTGCGCGGCAATGCTGGCCTGCACTGCGGAACTCTTGCCACCCAGAAAATCGCGTGCCTCGCCGACCAGTTGGGCATAGCCCGCCTCGTCGATCCGCCCGACGCAGGGCGCCGAACAGCGCTTGATCTGATAGAGCAGGCAGGGCCGGTCGCGCCGCGAGAAAAATCCGTCCGTGCAGCTTCTCAGCAGGAAGAGCTTCTGCAGCGCATTTATCGTCGTGTTGACCGATCCGGCGCTGGCGAACGGCCCGTAATAGTCCCCCTTCGCACGCCGCGCGCCGCGATGTTTCATGATGCGCGGAAATTCATGATCGGCGCGCAGCAGGATGAAGGGGAAACTCTTGTCGTCGCGCAGCAGCACGTTGTAGGGCGGGCGATAGCGCTTGATCAGCTGTGCTTCGAGCAACAGCGCCTCGGCCTCGCTGTTGGTTGTGACAATCGTCATGCTGCGCGTCTGGCTGACCATGCGGCGCAGTCGGTTTGGCATCTTGTCGACCTGCACGTAATTCGCCACACGATTACGCAGCGCCCGCGCCTTGCCGACATAGAGCACATCGCCGCGCGCGTCACACATGCGATAGACGCCGGGGCGCGGCTTCAATGTCGCGAGGACTTCACGAATTGCCGCCACGCCCGCCTCGATGTCCGGCTGGCCGCTACCCTTCAACGTATAGGCCGCGCGATCCTCGTTGAAGCGATCGGACGATTGCCGGTCAGGAGGGACGGAGTTGCGTGGCATCCCGCGTCACTTAGGATATTGCGGCGGCCTTGGGGAGTGGGGCCGTGGAAACAACCGGCGCTTAAAACGACTTGCGCAAGTCGATGCCGATCACCCGGCCCTTGGGATCGAGGTAATCTGGCAGGTAGCTGAACGGCGTCACGCCGCTGGCATCGGTGACTTTCTGAC
>JANLSP010000548.1:0-1987 GCA_031362485.1 Novosphingobium sp. | reverse complement strand
GCTCTAACCAACTGAGCTACACCCGCGCATCCCCTTGGGAGCAGCGCCACTAGGCGAGCGGATCGAGGCTGTCAACCGGGCAGACTCTAGCAAAAACCTTGCCTGCCATTAACCAAAATTTTTGCCCTCCCGGTCTAGCGGTGGCTCTGCCGCCGTCACGCGGCACGAGTGGTTGGGGGCAGTCAAGTGAACCTTCGAAATGCAGCGCACCTGGCGCTTCTGGTAACCGGTGCGAGCGCTGGCTCTGCGGCCATTGCCGAGGTGCCGGTCGCGCTCGACAGCGCGGTCTATCTCGAACGGCTGACCGGGGACAACGTTCGCAGCCTTGAACCAGCAACCCGCCTCAGCCGCGGCGACCGGGTGGTGACCGTGGTCAGCTGGCAACGCCTCGGACGCCCGTCGGGCGTGAACGGCTTCACCCTGGTAAACCCCCTGCCCCGCGCCATCGCCTATCAGGCAAGTGCACGCGACAGCGAGGAAGTCTCTGTCGACGGTGGGCGTAGTTGGGGCATGATCGGCACCTTGCGCTATGGCTCGCGGCTGGCGACACCCGAAGACGTGACGCATGTTCGCTGGCGCCTTCCGGCCAGCGCAGGCTCGGGACGGATCGCCTACAGCGGGATCGTGCGCTAGACGATCAGACCCACCGGGGCTTCGAGCAACTTCTTGACCCCGGCCACGAAACTGGCCGCGTCCCAGCTATCGACCACGCGATTGGGGCCGATGATCGCCACTTCCGGCCGAGATGGAAGCCATTTGGGCGACCCGCAGGGATTTGATCAGAATGGCCCATCCCGGCGTCGAGAAGTCTTGAAATATCCACATTTTCCCGCAACTTCTCTCCTTGTCCTGGGCCATTCTGTCTCAAACCTCGAAGGCGCTGGTAATGGGTTTGTGACCTAGGGTGAACTGCTGCGGCACTTTGCGCCGCTCGCGTTCGCTGGCGAGAATTGCCTCAATATCCAGATGTTCGATCAGATCATGCAGATGCGCGCGATACTTCTGCACCATTGCCGCCTGATGTTCGGGACCGAGGATTTGGAGCATCGGCTCGCGCAGCACTGCGCTCTCCGCCAGCGTCTTTTCAATCCGCGCGCGCAGCAACTTGCCGCTCCGGTCAATGATCATCGCTGCCACATGCAGCGAATAGCCGCCCGCTGCGCAGAAATGGCGCTGGCCAGCGGGCAGGATCAGCACGTCGCCTGGCTGCATCGTCACCTGGCGCTGCTCGCCACTTTCATCGCCCGGCCGGGCGCCGAGACCCGGTTCGGCCGCATCGCCAAACAGGGTCCACGCGCGGGTGCCTTCCAGCTGTATGATCAGCATGTGATACGAATCGTGGTGCGTAGCCAGCCCGCTCTTCGCGCCGAAACTGGCCAGCAAGGTAAATTCCACCGCATCGCCAAACCAGCCTTCCAGGCGCCGCGCCAGCTGGTGTGCCTTTGGCATATGGCGCTGCGCGTCGCGGATCATGAACGTGGAGCCGACAAGCGCGGCATTGGCCAGCATCTGCAGCTCAATCTCGCCGTTTCGGGCTATCCGCGCGTGCTCAAGGTCGAGGGCGTTGCGGCCCGAATAGACCCTTAGGTCCGAACGCGGCACAGCCCGCTGCGCCAGCGCCCGCTCAAGATCCTGCAAACCCGGCAGACCGGCTGCATGCCCCGCGAGAATGCCGGGAACATGCTCAGCCCGCAATCGCGTCAGGGCATCGACAAGTCGGCCGCCGCCCAGCTCAGCATGGAGGGCATCGAAAGCGGCGCCCACAGCGGCCTGGTCTTCAGATTCGTCCGGCTTCTTCTGCATGAAGGCGCCTTTCCGCCCGATATGGTCGCCATTTGGGCACCTCGTAGGCGCTGGTAATGGCTCTGTGACTTGAGCCTAACAGCGGCTCAGGCAGCGAGCAACAGCAGCGGCTGCTCCGGCAAACTAAGTTTGGAATAGTTGTTTGTTGCTTTTACGGCGAGAGCATCCATCAGCTCGACCCGGG
>JANLSP010000538.1:0-5018 GCA_031362485.1 Novosphingobium sp. | reverse complement strand
GGCCGTCTATGCCAGCCAACTCAGCCAGGCAGCTTCGACGGCGCTGGAAAACATAAAGCGCCAGGATCCCCGGCTGAACATGAAGGCGCTGATTGCGCAGGGCGGTCTCGAGCGGGTGCTGGACCAGTTACTTGACCGGATTGCCCTGACCAGTTTCGGCCGCGAGCATGGCATCGTCGCAAGCGACCGGCTGATCGACAGCGAGATCGCCAAAGTGCCCAGCTTCAAGGGGCCGGACGGACAGTTCAGCGATGCTGCCTTTCGCCAGATGCTGCAGCAGCAGGGCCTGAACGAGAAGGCGCTGCGCGAATCGATTGCGCAGGATCTGGTTGGCCGCAAGCTTGCCGCGCCGGCAGAGTTCGCCGCGACCATGCCGCGCGAACTGGCGATCCGCTATGCCACCCTGCTGCGCGAGAAGCGCAGCGGCGCCATTGCCCTGCTTCCGGCGGCTGCCTTTGCGCCCAAGGCGCCGCCGAGCGATGCCGATTTGCAGGCATACTACACCAAGAACCGCGACCGGTTTATTCGGCCCGAGCGCCGCACCTTGCGTTATGCCATGTATGGCGAAGAAGCGCTCAAGTCGGTACCGCCGCCCAGCGACGCGGAAGTCGCAGCGCGCTACAACGCGAACAAGGCGCAATATGCAGGGCTGGAAACGCGGCGCATTACCCAGCTGATCGTGCCCACCGAAGCCGCCGCGCGCGCGGTTGCTGCCGAAGTCGCTGGCGGCAAGCGGCTTGAGGCTGCTGCCACCGCCAAGGGCCTGGCCACCGCCAATCTCGGCGCGCTGAGCAAGCAAGCGCTTTCCGGCAACAGCGCACCGGCGGTCGCCGATGCCGTTTTTGCTGCCGCCAGCGGCGCGCTCGCAGCCCCTGCCAAGAGCCCGCTGGGCTGGCACCTGATGCGGGTCGATGGCATCGAGCGGCGCGCCGAGCGCAGTCTCGAAAGTGTGCGCGGCGAATTGACCGCGGCCCTGGTGGTGGAAAAGCGGCGCGCAGCGCTGAATGACCTGTCTGCCCGGCTGGAAGAAGAATTTGAAGGCGGCGCAAACCTGGGCGAAGTAAGCAAGGAGCTGGGTGTCACCCTGACCGAAACCCCGCCGCTCACAGCCGATGGCAAGGTCTATCTTCAGCCCGGCAAGAGCGCGCCGCCTGTGCTCGCCAAACTGCTTCAGACGGCCTTCGCCATGGAGAGCGAAGGCCAGCCGCAGATCGCCGAAGTGGAGGCGGGCAAGACTTTCGTCATTTTCGAAGCTTCGCAGATTACGCCGTCGGCTGCCGCCCCGCTTGGCGAAATACGCGGCGATGTTGTGGCCGCAATACTGCAGGAACGCGGCAGCCTGGCTGCCAAGGCGGCGGGCGACCGGGTGCTGCAACAGACCAAGCGCGGCACCGATCTTGCCGCTGCGATTGCCGCACTGGGCGCTGGCCTTCCGGCGCCGCAGCGGATCGACATGGGCCGCGAGCAGATGAGTGCAATGGGCGAGCAGATCCCACCGCCGCTGGTGCTGATGTTCAGCATGGCCAAGGGCACGACCAAGCTGCTGCCCATTCCGGGAGATCGTGGCTGGTTCGTGGTCTCGCTCAAGGACATCGTGCCGGGCCAGATCGCCGCAAACGATCCGATCATCGCCGCTGCCCAGCGCGAACTGGGTTCGCTCGTCGGCCGCGAATACAGCCAGCAGCTGACCCGCGCGATCCGCAATGAAATGGGCGTCACGCGCGAAGACGCGGCGATTGCGGCGCTGCGAAAACAGCTTGCCGGCGATAACTGACCGTTTGCCGCCGATGTCGAGGTCGCGCCCCGAAAACAGCGAAGCGGCCGCGCTCGCTCTGACCGCCGGGAAGCCTTCGTTAATCTGGCGCAGCCTGGTCGCCGACACCGAGACCCCGGTGGGAGCAGCGCTCAAGCTGTTCGCGCCCGAACGCGGCGATTTCCTGCTCGAATCGGTGGAGGGTGGAAGGTCACGCGGTCGCTACAGCCTGATCGGGCTCGATCCCGATCTGGTATTCCGCGCGAGCGGGACTGCCTGCGAGGTCAATCGCCAGTGGCGCAGCGACCGCGCGGCCTTTGCTCCCCTGCCCGGAGGCAGCCTTGCCGAACTGCGCACGCTGGTCGGTCAGTGCCGCATAGATGTGCCGGCCGCGCTTCCCGGTGCGCTGGCGTGCCTCGTCGGCTATTTCGGCTACGAGACCATCGGTCTGGTCGAGAAGCTGCCACGCGCTCCGCAGAGCGACCTGGTGCTGCCCGACATGCTGTTCGTGCGCCCCGGCGTGATCCTCGTGTTTGACCGGCTGCGCGAGGAGCTGTTCTGCGTCGCCCCGCTGTGGCCCGAACATGGCGATCCGGACCGCCAGATCGAAGCTGCCGAAGAACGCATCGACGCCGCTCTGAGCCGCCTTGCCGGCCCCTCGCCTGTCTCGCCGCGCCTTGCCGATACCCCCGAGCCGCAGCAGTCCCCGGTGATGGCCGCGGCGGACTACAAGGCGATGGCACTCAAGGCCAAGGACTACATTGCAGCGGGCGACATCTTCCAGGTGGTTCTCGCCCAGCGCTTCACCTGCCCATTCACCCTGCCGCCATTGGCGCTTTATCGCGCGCTTCGCCGGGTGAACCCCTCGCCGTTCCTCTATTTTCTCGACCTGCCCGGCTTCGCGCTGATCGGCTCAAGCCCCGAGATACTGGTGCGGGTCCGTGATGGCGAAGTGACCATCCGGCCAATCGCCGGGACCAGACCTCGCGGGGCGACGCCGGAAGAAGACGCCGCCAACGAGGCCAGCCTGCTCGCCGATCCCAAAGAACGCGCCGAGCATCTGATGCTGCTTGATCTCGGCCGCAACGACGTTGGCCGTGTGGCCAGCGCGGGAACGGTGCAAGTCACCGAGAGCTACACCGTCGAGCATTACAGCCACGTCATGCACATCGTCTCGAATGTCGTCGGGCAGCTGGATACCGCCAAGCATGATGCCATCGACGCCGTCTTTGCGGGCTTCCCGGCAGGCACCGTCAGCGGCGCCCCAAAGGTGCGCGCCTGCGAGATCATCGCCGAGCTGGAGCCGGAAACGCGCGGGGCCTACGCTGGCGGCGTCGGCTATTTCGCCCCCGATGGCTCGGTCGACAGCTGCATCGTTTTACGCACCGGTGTGGTCAAGGACGGCGTGCTGCATGTCCAGGCAGGCGCGGGCATCGTCGCCGACAGCGACCCCGATTCCGAGCAGGCTGAGTGCGAGAACAAGGCCAAGGCGCTGTTCGCCGCCGCCCGCGAAGCTGTCAGGCTGGCGGGCGAAGCGGGTTTCGGGCAATAGGGCGACCATGATCCTCGTCATCGACAACTACGACAGCTTCACCTGGAACCTGGTCCACTATCTGATGGAACTGGGCGCCGAAGTGGACGTGGTCCGCAACGACGCGCTGTCTGCCGGACAGGCGGTTTCCAGCGGAGCGAAGGGCTTTCTGATTTCGCCCGGCCCCTGCACCCCCAACGAGGCCGGGATCAGTCTCGATCTGGTTGGCGCCTGCGCCGATGCCAGCCTGCCGCTGCTCGGTGTGTGTCTCGGCCATCAGTCGATCGGCCAGTATTTTGGCGGCAAGGTGGTGCGCGGGGGGCTGATGCACGGCAAGACCTCGCCAGTAACGCATGACGGCAGCGGGTTGTTCAAGGGCCTGCCCTCGCCGTTCACCGCGACGCGTTATCACTCGCTGATCGTCGAGGCCATTCCCGAGAGCCTTGCGGTCAATGCGACCAGCGATGACGGCCATGTCATGGGTTTCCGCCATAACAGCATGCCGATCCACGGGGTGCAGTTTCACCCGGAAAGCATCGCCACCGAACACGGCCACGCCATGCTGGCCAACTTCCTCGAGATCTGCGGGATTGAGGCGAAGGCGCTGACATGAGTGTTGCCGACGCCGAAGCGCTGTTCGGCAGGATGCTTGATGGCGGCATGGACGATGCCGAGATCGCCGCGACGCTGGTGGCACTGGCCGACACGGGCGAGACCGCTGCCGACGTCGCCGGCGCAGTGCGCGCGATGCGGGCGCGGATGAAGCGCATTGCCGCGCCGGCAAATGCGATCGATGTCTGCGGCACCGGCGGCGACGGACAGCACAGCCTCAATGTCTCGACGGCGGTCGCGCTGGTGGTCGCGGCCTGCGGTGTGCCAGTGGCCAAACACGGAAACCGCGCGGCATCGAGCATGGCGGGCGGCGCGGATACGCTCGAAGCGCTGGGCCTGAACCTCGCCCGCGCCAGCGAAATTGCCGAAGCGACATTGCCGGATCTGGGCATCTGCTTCCTCTTCGCGCAGGCGCACCATCCGGCGCTGGCCCGCATCGCGCCGATCCGCAAGGCGCTGGGGCGGCGCACGATCTTCAACCTTATCGGGCCATTGGCCAATCCCGCCGGTGTATCCCGCCAACTGGTCGGCGTCGCCACGCCCGCGCTGGTGGAACTCTATCACGAAGCGATGCTGCTGCTCGGAACCGAGGCGGCGCTGATCGTCTCGGGCGAGGAAGGTCTTGATGAACTCTCGATCGCCGGGCCGAGCCGGGTCGCGACAATCGGGCTTGATGGCATTGCCCCCACGATCACCCCGGAAGACGCGGGCCTGCCGCGCCATAGCCTCGATGCCCTGCGCGGCGGCGATGCGGCGTTCAACGCGGCGGCGCTGCGCCGCCTGCTACTGGGCGAGACCGGCGCCTACCGCGACGCCGTTTTGCTCAACGCAAGCGCCGCGCTGCTTGTCGCCGGCGAGGCGCGCGATTGGCAGGACGGCGCGGAAGAAGCCGCCGAAGCGCTCGACAAGGGGTTGGTCAAGGCGCTGCTCGATTGCTGGATTGCGACGGTCGATTAGCCCCCCAGCGCCGCTCGCCCTGAGCTTGTCGAAGGGCCGCTTTCGCTTTGCGGTGCCCGAAAGAAAATCAGTCCTTCGACAAGCTCAGGACGAGCGTAGTTCTTGTCACTTCCGCCGCCCCTGATGCCGAACATTGGCCGGTCTGCCCCGCCGCCCGACCAGATG
>JANLSP010000483.1:0-1799 GCA_031362485.1 Novosphingobium sp. | reverse complement strand
GGCACTTTACAACGCGCTGTCCGAGAATGGCAACCCGACGCTGGAAACGCTCGTTGCCGTGTTGAACGCGCTTGGCCTCGAACTTTCGGTGCAGAAGCGCGCGGCCTAGCCCCTTACAACTTCCCGAACTTCGCCTCGTAGCCTGCCACGTCGCCGCCCGCCAGAAACTGCGCTTGTTCAACCCAGTTGTCCTTGCGGATGCGGCCCTGGAACACGCCTAGCTGCGCATCTATCCGGTCGATCCCGGCTTCGTCCCACGCGGCGATCTGGGCGAAGGTGGTGACACCTAGCGTCGGCAGCAGGGCTTGCAGCTTGGGGCCGAGGCCCTTGATCTGGGCAAGGTCGTCGGGGCCTGATGCCTTCGCGGGCGGTGCGGGCGGCGACGGAGGAGCGTCCACGACTGGCGCGGCGATGGGAACCAGCTTGGGCTTGGGAGCAGCCTTGGGTTTCGGCGCTGGCTTTGGCTTTGGTGCCGCCTTCGGTTTGGGTTCGGCTTTGGGTTTGGCGGCAGCTTTCGGCTTCGCTGGCGTTTTGGCTTTGGGCGCAGGCTTGGGAACTGGCGCTGGCTCGCGGACTGGTTCGGGCGGTGGCGGCGGTGGTGGCGGCGGCGCCGCCTCAACTTCACGCGTTGCCCCGTAGGCAATCGCCTCACCGATCCCGGCGAAAATATCGGGCCCGCTGTCAGTCAATCGCGCCGCGGTCACCGCACTTGGCGCATCGATCAGCGCCTGATTGCGCGCCGCAGGCGCGGCGCCTTCATCAAGCGCATCGGGCGCGCGGTGGCGGGTGCGCAGGCGGGCGCTGCGCCGGCCCCATAGCCACCAGGCCACCAACAGCCCGATGAGCAGAGCCAAGGCGAACGCCAGCCAGTTGGCCTCCACCACTTGGGCAATATCCTGCATAATTCAGTTCCCCCGCCCGAACAGCAATCGCCCGAGCCCCAGACCTAGCGCATATGTTGCGACGAGCAAGCCCGCGAGCAGTGCGCCTGATGCAGGCACGCGTTGCGCCATAGTTGCTCCGGCGGCGATGACGGCGACCGAGAACAGGCCGGCGAGGATGAGGGTCAGGCGATGGGCTTTCACCGCATCCGATTAGCCGCCATCGCGCTCGGGCTCAACTCCCCTGTCATTGCCTGCCAGCGATCCGGCGAGGCCGACCAGCCGGACAAATTCCTGTCGCCAGAAATCGCCTTGCCTGCCCGCCAGCGCGACAATCTGAGCGTGGGAATAGCCTTGCAGCAGCGGATCACCGCGCAGGCGCTGACCGAAGGCGGCAACGGCAGTGGCGAAGGCGAAGTCGCCTGTCGGCCGCGCGGCAGTGCGCATCAGGCTCGCGGCAACCGGACGTTCGATCAGCCGCGAGGTGGTGCCATCGGGAAGCTTGTAGCGCAGCTTGACGAATGCCAGCTCACCGCCGCGTGAATCGCCCTGCGGTGATATATCCTGATAGCGGCGCGGATCGTTCCAGCCGCGCGAGCCTGCAGGTACGATCTCATAGATTGCGGTCACCTGATGCCCTGCGCCGATGTCGCCGGCATCGACCTTGTCATTGTTGAAATCCTCTTCGCGCAGCGCGCGGTTCTCATAGCCCAGCAGGCGATACTGGCTGACCTGCGCCGGATTGAATTCCACCTGGACCTTCACGTCCTTGGCAATGGTGAACAGGGTTGAGTTCATCTGGTCGCCCAGCACCTTGCGTGCCTCAAGCGCCGAATCGATATAGGCGTAGTTGCCGTTCCCCTTGTCGGCGATCTGCTCCATCATCGCTTCGTTGTAGTTCCCCTCGCCAAAGCCCAG
>JANLSP010000450.1:0-1517 GCA_031362485.1 Novosphingobium sp. | reverse complement strand
GGCGTCCTCGCGCGGTGGTCGCGCATTGAGGCCAGCGGTCCCGGGTCAAGCCCGGGACGACGCAAACTGGAATGGATATGATCGACAACCTTACCCCCAAAGCCATTGTCGCCGCGCTCGACGAACATATCGTCGGCCAGCATGACGCCAAGCGCGCGGTCGCCGTGGCGCTGCGCAACCGCTGGCGGCGGCAGCGCCTGTCGCCCGAATTGCGCGACGAGGTGACGCCGAAAAACATCCTGATGATCGGGCCGACGGGTTGCGGCAAGACCGAGATCAGCCGCCGTCTGGCCAAGCTCGCAGAAGCACCGTTTGTGAAGGTCGAGGCGACCAAGTTCACCGAGGTCGGCTATGTCGGCCGCGATGTCGAACAGATCGCCCGCGATCTCGTCGAAGAAGCGATCCGGCTGGAGAAAGACCGCCGCCGCGAAGCGGTGCGCGAGGCGGCATCGCAGGCGGCGATGGACCGCTTGCTCAAGGCGCTGGTGGGCGATAGCGCTTCGGAGGCCACCCGCGAAAGCTTCCGCCAGCGCATCGCCGAAAATGCGATGAACGATGTCGAGGTCGAAATCGAGGTTGAGGACGCAGGCCAGATGCCCTTCGAGCTGCCCGGCATGGGCGGAAATGTCGGCATGATCAACCTGTCTGACATGATGTCCAAGGCCATGGGCAAGCAGAACCTCAAGCGCCGCAAATTGAAAGTGCCCGATGCCTGGGACAAGCTGGTCGACGAAGAGGCCGAAAAGCGCATGGACCAGGACGATGTCGCCCGCGTCGCGCTGCTCAATGCCGAGACCAATGGCATCGTCTTCCTCGACGAAATCGACAAGATCGCGGTTTCGGACGTGCGCGGCGGCTCGGTCAGCCGCGAGGGCGTGCAGCGCGATCTGCTGCCCTTGATCGAAGGCACCACGGTGGCCACCAAATACGGCCCGATGAAGACCGACCACGTGCTGTTCATCGCCAGCGGCGCCTTCCACATTGCCAAGCCCAGCGACATGCTGCCCGAATTGCAAGGCCGCCTGCCGATCCGGGTCGAGCTGAAGGCGCTCACCGAGCAAGACTTCGTCCGCATTCTCAGCGAGACCCGCGCCAACCTGGTCGAGCAATATTGCGCGCTGATCGGGACGGAAAAGGTGACTCTGGATTTCACGCCCGAAGCCGTGCGCGAAGTTGCGCGCATCGCTGCCTCGGTCAACGAAAGCATCGAGAACATCGGCGCGCGGCGTTTGCAAACGGTGATGGAAAAGCTGCTCGAAGAAATCAGCTTCGAGGCCGAGGACCGCCAGGGCGAGACCGTGACGATCGATGCGGCCTATGTGAAGGCACGGTTGGAGGGGCTGGCGCGCGACAGCGACCTGTCGAAATACATCCTTTAGAGCGGCGTCCCGATAATCTGACCCAAAACCCGTCTACCCTGAGCTTGTCGAAGGGCCGTTCTTTTCTTCGTGCGTCACCATTAACCGCCTGAAGAAAAAGCAGTCCTTCGACAAGCTCAGGATAGACGGAGTTGGGGG
>JANLSP010000420.1:0-4381 GCA_031362485.1 Novosphingobium sp. | reverse complement strand
CGAGCGACTCATGCAAACCGCGCACGCTGAAGCCGGCATTGCTGACGACAAGTCCGATGTCCCGGCCCGCCACCAGCCGGTGCAATTCGCCCGGTGCGGTCTGTTGCGAGAGGTCGGCATCGCAGATTGCCGACCGGGTGCCGTGTCGCGTTTCCAGCTGCTCGGCGAGGTGCTCCAGACGTTCAGTCCGCCGCGCAACCAGCACCAGATCAAAGCCGCGCTCCGCCAGTTCCTCGGCAAAGCTCCAGCCAATGCCGGATGAAGCGCCGGTAATCAGCGCTACGGGGCCATAGCGATCCTTGAAACTGGTCATCTGCTTCTCTCTCTCCCTGCAGTCAAACAGGATAAGGCTGACCAAATGTGAATGCCCGAAGTTAACGAATAACACCATCTGCGGCGCATTGCGATCAGCCCGGTGGCGCTGCACCGCACCAATTTCCGCGGCTGCCTTGCCACGACTCGGCGAGCCCTTCGGCGACCAATTGCCCACCCAGACTTTGCCCCCGGCGCATAACGGTGCGCAGCAGGCGGCCATAGCGGTCGCGCTCGCGGCTGCCGGTCTGCATCTCGAACGGTCCGGAATTGAGCAGCACGATCAGCCGCCGGGTCGCCGCCGCGCCGCGCACGGCCTCGCTGGCGCAGGCCGCACCATGGGTCTCGGGTGCGTTGATATCGGCGATGCGCACTTTCTCGCCATTCAGCCAGAAGGTGTCGCCATCGACGACGCAAGTGTTGCGGGGGCCAGGCGCGCAGAGCGCGAAAGTGGCGGCGGCGAGGATGTTGAGCATGGGCATGTCGATGCCCTGCGCCCATTTATCATGCTGAAACTATTCGTAAAAATCCCGAAATTCCCACCATTTTGGAGGAAATCAGGCTGGCTTCACAAAGAGAGGAACAGCCCCGCCAGAGCCGCCGAAATCAGGTTTGACAGGCTGCCCGCGACCAGCGCCTTGATCCCCAACCGGGCGATCACCGGCCGCTGAGCGGGGGCGAGGCTGCCGGTCACCGCCATCTGGATGGCGATCGAGCTGAAATTGGCAAAACCGCACAGGGCAAAGGTCACCACCGCGACGGTCCGCTCGCTGAGGTCTTTCGCCTGCCCCAGATCGATGAACGAGACGAATTCGTTGAGCACCACTTTGGTGCCGAAATAGCTGCCCGCGCGCAGTGCTTCGGCCCAGTCAGGCGCGGCGATCAGCCAGAACACCGGCGCGAAGACATAGCCGAGCAGCGACTGGAAGGTGACGCCTGGAAAGCCGATCAGCCCGCCCACCCAGCCGACAAAGCCGTTGGCCATCGCCACCAATGCAACAAAGGCCAGCACCATCGCGCCCACGGCCACCGCCAGCTTCACGCCAGTCTGCGCGCCCTGGCTCGCGGCCATGATCAGGTTGGCGGGCTTCTCGCCCTCCTCGAAAGCCCCGCCATCAAGCACCACGGCCTCGCCCGCGACGAAGCCCTTGGGATCGGGCATGATCAGCTTGGCCATCAGGATGCCGCCGGGCGCCGACATGAAAGCGGCGGCGACGAGATAATCGATGCGGATGCCCATCGAGGCATAGGCGGCGAGGATCGTCCCCGCGACGCCGGCCATGCCCACGGTCATCACGCAGAACAGCTGGCTGGGGGCGAGGCCGGCAAGGTAGGGCCGGATCACCAGCGGCGATTCGGACTGGCCGACGAAGATGTTTGATGCCGCGCACAGGCTTTCCACCTTGGAAACCCCGGTCACTTTCTCCAGCGCCCCGCCGATCCAGCGGATCACCAGCTGCATCACGCCGAGGTGATAGAGAATGGCGATCAGCGCGGCGAAGAAGACGATCACCGGCAAGGCGGCGATGGCAAAGGCGGTGCCGCCGATTTCGGGCTTCGCCAGCGGGCCGAACAGGAAATCGATGCCGGCATGGGCATAGCCGAGCAGCGCCGAGACTCCGCCCGAGACTGCCTGCAGCGCATAATTGCCCGCCGGCACATAGAGCACCAGCGCGGCAAGCCCGGCCTGCAGCGCAAAAGCGGCGGCGACCACGCGCAGGCGGATCGCCTTGCGGTCGGATGATAGCGCGAATGCAATCGCAAGGATCAGGGCGATACCGATCAGGCTGTTGATGATTGGCATTGCGTTCTATTTCGCGCGGCCGGGGGCGGATCGGAAATTATTTTCACCGAGCCGGCAAGCCATGCCCGCGGGGCGAGTTAGTTGATGAAAGTCATGCTGGAGAGGCACTGTCGCAAGGTCCCTTCGACTCGGGGCGGAAAACGGCCCGGCGAAGCTAGCAGGTTGATGGGGTGTAGGAAAATTTGGCTTCGGGCGGGGAGAGTGCTGCGTGGTGAGGCGGCACGGTCTTCGCCAGTTTTGCTTTGCGCGAGATTCTGGATTGGCGGCTGTCTGATAACGAAGGGGCTGGGCGATTTTGCGATTGGTGTGGAGTGCAGGCATTGGCATGAAAACCTCGAATGCCTGCAATTTTAAAAAAGCCAGTAAGTTAGGATTTGTAAGTCGATAAGTTGAATATGCTCCTCGTTCACAAAAAAACAAAAAATTAGTTGCTGTACTGACAGTCTGTTTTAATAACGTGTATTACCACTATTTTTGGGATAACTGCATTATACTGGACTATGCAGAAAATACTAGGTCAAAAACTGAATAATTTCACTCAAGACCGCACCAAGAGTGGCCGTAATCAATCCCCAACAGACTGGGTGCCGCTCGATCCATCGCTCCGATCGCGGCGCGGTCCACCCGTCTCGAAAGGTGTGAAGGCGGATTTGGAGGGTAGCCCAACGCTCCTATAGGTGCTTTGCCGCAATGACACGACTTGAACCTTGCGAGCCAAGGTAGCGAGTGATGATTTGAAGCCCCTCTTGCCGATGAAGCTGCAGAACCTCATCGAGTTCGGCGAATGTCTTCGTCCAAGCTCGCCCGCGAGTACTGACCTGATTGCTGATCCCAGCCAAAGTTTTGTCGAGAGCTTCAGCACCTTTCTCGAGATAGATGTTGGTCATAGGAAAAGCAGACCGGCTGTTGCCTTGAGCTCCCGCATCTGCTTGCCTGGCCTGCTCAGCTGCCATCGCAACAGCCGCCTGATGGCGGGCCTCTGCAAAAATCTGTTCAGCCCAGTTTTGAACGTCTAGTCCCATTCCCCCAACTCCTTCGGACAAGTCGCACACGATATCAGTTTGGGCAACATTTCAGCAAATTGGTAACGGCGACAGCTGCAATAACCCACCAAATCACTCCGCCCCCAAAGCCCCCAAACAATCCGCCTTCAAATCCGGCAAGCTCCCGGTCACCGTTCGCCAAATTGTGCCGAGGTCGACGCCATCGTAATCGTGGCGCAGCAAGTTGCCCAGGCCGCGCACGGCTTCGACTGGGGTGCGGGGGGAGATTGCGGCCATGCGTTCAGGACCAATCTTGATCACGGCTTCGGTTATGCGCATCAGGCAACGTTCAACCGCGTCGATGGCCATCTGATCGGCGGCAAAGCCCGCGAAATCCATTCCGCGCACGTGGCTTTCGATCCGGGCGATGTTGTCGATGATATCCTGCAGCCGCTGTGCCTCGCGGTCAGTAGACATTCATGCGGTCCCGGTCGATCTCGGCCTGGATGCGCATGTTGCGGGCGGGTTCGACGACCAGATCGACCGGCGCGCCCAGCAGTTGCCGCACTTCTTCCGAAATCGCGGCGAAGCGGAACAGGTCGATCCCGGCGTCGTCGTCCAGCATTACGGCCAGATCAATATCGGAATCCGCCGCCGCAGAATCGCGCGCGGTCGAGCCGAACAACGAGACACGCACCAGCCCAAGCGCTTCAAGGCGCGACTGGTTGCGCTTCAGGCACTCGATCACGGTCTGGCGGTCCATACACGCGAATCTGTCGCAGATACGGCGCGGCGTCAACTGGCGCGGAAGGCGGAGCATCCCGCACCGCCCGCCACAAGCTTGAACGCGCGATCAATATTCCACCATCGGCTTGAACACCAGCCGGGCAATCAGCTCTGCCACATCGTCAGGCGGCATGTCGGGCACTTCGCCGAGCCACCAGGCCAGGATCGCGACGATGGCCGAGAGCGGATAGATCACCGCCAGCCTGCCCGGCAGCCTGAGCGGCAGATCGGCGATGATTGCAAATGCCTGCTCTGCCGTCTTTTCAACAAAATCTGCCCGGATTTGGCCACCCGCACCGCCGGTCAGCAAGGCCGTGTAGACCACCCGGTTTTCATCGACGAAGCGGCACAAGTGGCGCGCGCCGAGGTCGCTGTGGTGGTCTTCCAGCGCCGGAAGCATTGCGCCACTGGCCTGCTCGAAGAAATCCTGCGCCACGTCCTCGAGAACCTGCGCCTTGTCGCGATAGTGGCGGAAAAACGTGGCGTTGCCGATCCC
>JANLSP010000400.1:0-1530 GCA_031362485.1 Novosphingobium sp. | reverse complement strand
CCGGTCTTGCGGGTATCAAGTGGCCCGTTGCCAAGGGGCGGCCCGGCGGCGCAATCCGCTTGCTTGGGGTGCTTGGACTTGCCGGTCTGGCTGGCGTCTGGATTACGGGCGTTGGGGCAATGGGTGCGGCAGGGGCACTGGGTCTGTGGAATCACCAGAACCCCAAACTGGCCTTGTGGGGAAAGCTGGGATGGCTGTTCGTTGTCGGCCTGCCGTTCGTGCTGCTCTGGCTGGTCGAATGAGCGCCGCCGAGAAAAGGATTGCGGTGCCCACGAACAAATACGATGCGCGCATGGCGCGGATCAGGGGCGACTAGGCACGGCCCGCGAGCATTGCTTCAAGGCAGGCACGCATCAACGCATCGCCGAGACGCGTGATCGCGCCGCCATCGAGCGGGTCCGGGAATGGACCCAGACACAGATTGTAGAGGCAAGTGCCGGCACCATCGAACACCGGGGCGGCGATAAGCGCAACATCGTAGAAACGTTCCGGATCGAGTTGCTCGGGCAAGGCCATGTTTGGCCCCAGCGCATGGAAATGCGCGCCGCCATCGCCCGGCGCCGCTCCCCCGCTTGCGGCCAGAGCCGCCATTTCCGATGCCAGCCGCGATGATGCCGCTGTGCGCACCAGCACTTCGAAGCCGCGCGCGCGGATCGCCGCCATGCCTCGCCGCCGCTCAATTGTAGCTTTGCTCGATTCGCCGGCCGGGGCCTTGGCCAGCCAGGCCTCGATCGCCGGCTCGCCAGCCCAGGCCAGAAAGGGCGCGCCGAGTGGCGGCCGCATCGCTCGCCGCTCGCCAAGCCGCAGACCCGGCAACCGGCCCGAAAGATCGCTGCGGACATGCACGCCGACTATGTCGTCTCCCACTGCTGCGCTGATCAGCACTGGCAGCCCCGCTTCGGCACCGACCCGGTCGGCGGCAATCCGCGCCCGCGCGAGCAATGGCTGGGCGGTCAGGGCCGATTGGCCAAGCGCGACCGGCAACGGCCCCAATGTGAAACGCCTGCTGGTCGGGTTGCGCACCAGGTATCCGCGCTGGCTGAGCACACTGAGCACCGAATGGCAGGAGGCAGGGTTGATGCCGGTGGCGCGCGCCACTTCGGACAGGGTCATCCCCTCCGCTGGCGCCTGGCCAAGCAATTCCAGAATGTCGAAACCGCGGGCGGCGGAAAGGGCGGGACGGACCAAGGCAATTCCAGATTGACAGTGGGATAGCGTGGTATACTATATTTCAAATACCTTTTCAACATTGCAAATAAGATATACTGTCGGAGAGAAGCCCGTGACCCTGGCCATCGATTTCACTGGCAAGACCATTCTCGTCTGCGGTTGCCACAAGGGCGGCATCGGCGGAGCGACCGCGCGCGCAGTTGCCCGGGCGGGCGGCGCGCTGGTCTTGCTCGACAAGGACGAGGAAACTGTCTCCGCCGCCGCCGAGCAGGTGCGGGCTCTGGGTGCAAAAGTGCACACCATGGTTGCCGATCTCTATTCGGTTGAGGCCTGCGAGGCGGTGATCGGCCGGGCGCTGAA
>JANLSP010000347.1:0-6314 GCA_031362485.1 Novosphingobium sp. | reverse complement strand
CCCATGCCAGTGGATCGACGAATCTTCCTTCAGCGTGTTGGTAACAGCGAGCCGGACCCGCTGACCTTCCTTCAAGCGGATGATGGGTCCGGGAAGCGTTCCGTTGACCGTAACCGCGTGGCCCGATCTCCCGCCCACGCGAAAGGGCGCATGGCCGATTGAAAGCGCGATATCGGTTCCGGAAACGGTCCCCGCTGCCGGATTGAGGCCGGCTGTTCCGCTTACTGCCCACGCCGGAAAAAGCGAACCCAGTGCGAGCGAGCCGCCGGTCATTGCCGCCCCCTGCAAAATTTGGCGGCGGCTGAGAGATGGCGTCATCAATCTATCTTTCAATTCTTTGCAGAATGTCCTGCATCTGCGCGATTTCGCGGTTTTGCGCGTTGATAATATTGCCACACAGCTTCACGACTTCCGGGTCGGCCAATTTCGCCTTTTCGCACATGAGAATGGCCCCGCTGTGGTGCGGAATCATCGAACGCAGGAACTGGGCGTCGCCCACGCCCAATTGTTCGCGCATACCAAACCAGCCGACTGCGAAAATGAGCGCGGCAAGTCCCACCAGCAGGCGATTGGTTGAGGGGGATGGGTACATTTTGCCCATGAAGAAAATCATGAGCGCCATCATCGGCGCGACCATCATTAAGGTCATGTAAGCGTTGCCAATATTGAAATAGAGATGCTTCGCGCTTGCGATCATTGCGTACATCACGAAGAACATGATCACGAAATCAAGCGCGAGCTCGATAAAGAGCCTGCGATAGGGATGGGCAGCATGAGCGACGTTGGCAGCGTGGCCCATGCCCCCATTTGCGTCAGTTTTCGTGGCTCGGCTTTCATGCGTCGATACGGAGCGCGTGGTGTCTTCGCCCGCACCCTGATGCTCATGCTCTCCTGCCATGTCGCAAGTCCTCTTCGCTGAATTTTCGCTGAACTCTATCGGGCCATACGCAGCTACACACATTACCCCTCAGAATTCCTCGCCTGCTCAACTTCGTGGACCGAGCATTTCTTCCAGTCTCGCGCGGGCGCGATAAAGCCGCGTCTCGATCGCCTTTTCGCTGACCCCGAGGATGTCAGCTGCTTCGGCCCCGCTCAGGCCATCCACCGCGCGCAGCAGCAGAACTTCGCGCAGGCGCGCCGGCAATCTGGTCATCGCCGCCGAAACGCGCGCCAACTCCGCCCGGTCGGCCGCCTGCGTATCGGCAAGCGCCGCATCATCGGCGATGCTCAGAGCATCCTCAAGCGGGACAGCCCGGGTAAAGAACGAGCGAACGGCGCGGCGTCTTGCCCAGTCGCGGCACTTGTTAAGCGCGATACGTTTGAGCCAGGCGATAAAAGGCCGGTCGGGGTCGTACCGCTTGAGCGCGGCGAAAGCGGAAATGAATGCCTCCTGGGTGACATCGATCGCTTCGGTGGCGTCGCCAATGGTCGCGCGCACCAGCCGAAACACCGCTTCCCGGTGCCGGGCCAGCAATTCACGATAGGCAGCCTGACGCCCGGCCAGAGCCAGCGCCGCAAGTTCGCCATCGCTGCAATCGGAGAGTGAAAGGCTCACCGCGCGTCGGCGGTCAGCGCCTTGACCACGGTCCTGTCAAACATGCCCGCTTGCGCAGGCGTCAGGACCGCGCGCATGGCGAAAAGATGCTCAAGGGTTTCTTTCTGCATCTCGCCCATGACATGGTGGGTATGATCGATCGCAGCAGTGACCTGAGGGCCATAGCCATGTTCGGCCTCGATCGCTTCGGCGAGATGCGCGTTTGCGGCGCGCATTTCAAGTTCGAGCGCCTTGCGTCGCACGGCAAAACGCTGCTCGATGGCCTCGATCTTGGCATGCTGAGCGGCGTCGAGCTTCAGTTGCCTGTGCAGGACAGTGTGTATTTCACTCTCGCTGGGCCGGTCCGGCTGGACGATAAGTCGGCCGGCAAAAACGCCCCCCAGTGCTGCCGCAAAGGCGACCAGGCCAATCACAACAAGCCGCATTTTCGAACTCACGGGCGGAATTCCAGCAAGGTCGAGGGTGCCAGCGCGTTTGGCGAAGCGAAGGGCGACAGCGACTGCGCCGACGCCGGATCGCTGTTAGAGAGACTTCCGCCAGCAATCCCCAGCCCAAGCGCGAGTGCTCCCGCAAACCCCATCAGCCTTGGCGTGAATGCCGCTTCCTGCCGTCGCCTAGCCAGACCAGCCATCACAGTATCGTCGAGCGATGCCAGCTCGGGTACTGGCATCCGGCCCAGGCTGTCTAACATGTCGTCAAGGCTGCGCATCACGGTTCCTCCTGCATCACCCCTTATACGCAGCAATCGATGCTAACCCTTAAGCCTTGTCGACAATTCGAGATACTTCGACCGTGAGATGTCCCAACTCGTGTACCGGCTTCAGACGCTGGCGGATGATATCGGACGTTGGCCGACCTACGAAGCTAACGATTGCCGCGTGTGTTTGGGGACCAAGGCGCCAGATATGAAGATCGGTGATCCACGCATCACCTGGTCCTTCGACACATTCACGGACTTCTTCGATCAAATGGGGATGGGCCGTGTCGAGCAGCACAGCTGAGGTATCGCGCACCAGACTCCATGACCAACGCGCAATGACGATGGCTCCTACGATACCCATCATTGGATCGAGCCAGACCCAACCGAGATAACGCCCTGCCAGCAGCGCAATAATCGCAAGAATGGACGTCAGCGCATCCGCCAGTACATGGATGTAGGCAGCTCGCATATTATTGTCGTGGCCGTGGCTATGACCGTGATGATTATCGCGGCCATGCTCATGACCGTGATCATGGCCCGGACCTCCAGAAAGCAGGAACGCGCTCGCGACATTCACTCCAAGCCCAATGACAGCGACGATGGTGGCGTCGCCAAACGCGACGGCAACCGGATTGGCAATTCTGATCGCTGAAACAAGCGCTATACCTAGGGCGACCATAAACAGGATCAAAGCCGACGCAAATCCGGCAAGCTCGCCAACTTTGCCCGTTCCGAAGGTATAACGCGGATTGGTGCTATGCTTTTTGGCATAGACATAGGCCGCAGCTGCCACTCCCAGCGCGCCCGCATGGGTCGCCATATGAAAGCCGTCGGCGAGCAGCGCCATCGAGCCTGTGACATAGCCAACGATGATTTCGCCAACCATCATTGCGGTCGTCAGCGCCACCACCCAACGTGTTCTTCTGGCATTGTCATCATGGGCCGACCCTAGAAAGTCATGGGCATGAATGTGAATATCCGCGGTGAGGCTATTCGGCACTGTCATTCTCCTAACGGAGGTAGCGTCGCAGAACGACGGCAAGCTCGTCCGCCCCTTGCGTGCGCTCTTCGGGGGTCAGATCTGGAGCCGCGACGTGGGCGCGAATATGGCTTTCAACCAGCTCATCCATCAGTCCAGCGACCGCACCGCGCACTGCCGCGACCAGGTTAAGCGTGTCCGCGCAGGGCGCATCGCTGGTGACGCTGCGTTCAATCGCGGTGACCTGCCCGGCAATCCGATGGATGCGGGCGACAATTTTGGCACGGTCGGTACTGATGTGGGCCATATACCCCCATAGGGTATATTCGAGAATAATCCAGCATTGTGATGAGGGGCGGCCCCCACTGCTGCGTATTACCCTATGAACGCACTTCATGGAGGTTTCTTATGTATACTACCCTTTTCGCCCTGATGGCCGCCGCTCTGGCGAACTTTGCCACCCCGCAGTTGGTAAGTGCGCATGCGAGTCTTGTTTCTTCGACGCCCGCCGCCAACTCCACCGCCATGCGGCCAACCAAGATTGATCTCCGTTTTAACGAGGCAGTCATCGGTTCGACCGTCAGCGTCCAGCTGGCGATGACCGGGATGCCGGGGATGGCCAACCATGCGCCTATGCCGATCACTGGGTTCACCTCGCAATTGGGCAAGGACCGCAAGTCCCTGTCCCTTAAGCTCCGCCGTCCGCTGGCGGCAGGGACCTACCGGGTAAACTGGGCGGCAGCCGGTGCTGACACGCATCGCTTGACCGGGACTTTTAATTTTACGGTCCGCTGATCTTCATGGAAAATCTGCCCGTCATCGCCATCCGGTTCGCGCTCTACGCCGACCTGATGGTGCTGGCGGGCATGGCCGCCTTCACGCTCTATGCCCTCACTGCCACCGAGCGAACCTCGACTTCCCTCATCTCGCTCCGGCCAATCGTCCTTGTGTTTGGATTACTCGGATTGATCTTGTCGGGTCTGGGCTTGCTCGTGCTCGCCGCCGCCATGATGGGCGCGAGCCTTTTTCCGGTCGACCCCACGCATGTGCGCATGATTCTCTTCGAGACCGCGATCGGCACTGCCTGGATTGTTCGGATGCTGGCTTTGGTAATCGTTCTGGCCGCTGCTCTGGCGCTTGAACGCTTTCCAGCAGCGCTGCGCGTGGTGATCCTGCTGGCATCGTCTGTCGCAATCGCAACTCTCGTCTGGACCGGTCACGCCGGGGCAACCGAAGGTGTTTCGGGGACGATCCACCGTTTCAGCGACATCGTCCACATGCTTGCGGCGTCGATCTGGGTAGGCGGAATTGCATCCTTTTCCTGGCTCCTTTTCAAACCTGCCGGGAAGAACAGTCCAACCGAACTTGCCATAACTCACCGGGCGCTTGAACAATTCTCGCGGGTTGGGGCGCTTGTCGTTGGACTCATCGTGCTGACCGGTTTGATCAATTCCCAGATCCTGATCGGCGTCGCGGATCTCGGTCTGATTGCAACAACTCCCTATGGTCAACTGCTGCTTGCCAAACTTGTCCTGTTCGGCCTGATGCTCGTGCTGGCAGCGGCGAACCGTTGGCGCCTCGCACCTGCGCTGAAGACAAGCATGGCTTCCGGGGTTGCTACTGCCGCAATCATCGCGTTGCGCAAAAGCCTGTTCGCCGAAGGCACGGCTGTGCTCCTCATCCTGGCGCTGGTCGCCTGGTTGGGTACGCTTAAGCCACTTGGGATTATCGGCTGAATAAGCTTCTTGACCCTGACATGATGTCAAGGTTCATGAGCGGGGCGACACAGGAGAACGAGATGACCGAGTCGCACCATCACCACGACGCCCAATGCGCGCATTCAGGGACAAATACCGCAGGAATGGCAATCGATCCCGTCTGCGGGATGAGCGTCGATCCAGCCAAGACCGCGCATGTCGCAACCCAGGCAGGTGCGCATCACTACTTTTGCAGCGCCGGCTGCCTCACAAAGTTCAACGCCGATCCGGACCGCTACCTCGGAGATGCTCCTCGCACCGACGAACCGGTCCCTGAAGGGGCCATCTGGACCTGTCCAATGCATCCCGAAATCCAGCAACCGGGCTCAGGCAGCTGTCCGATCTGCGGTATGGCGCTCGAACCCATGACGCCAACGCTTGCCGATGGCCCAAGTCCGGAGTTTGCCGACATGAAGCGGCGCTTCATCATCGGGCTGGCGCTGACCGTGCCGGTTGTCGCTCTCGAAATGGGCGGCCATCTCCTCGGGCTCACCCAGTTGATCGGGCAGCAAAACTCGAACTGGCTGCAGATGCTGCTCGCGACGCCGGTCGTGCTCTGGGCGGGCTTGCCATTTTTCGAGCGCGGCTGGGCTTCGTTGCAGAACCGCAGCCTCAATATGTTCACGCTCATCGCCATGGGCACTGGCGTCGCTTGGGTTTATAGCATGGTAGCGACATTAGCGCCGGGCATATTCCCGATGGCCTTCCGTTCGAGCCACGGAGCGGTGCCGACCTATTTCGAGGCGGCCGCGGTGATCACCGTCCTCGTCCTGCTGGGCCAATTGCTAGAACTGCGCGCCCGCGAGACAACCAGCGGCGCAATCCGCGCGCTTCTGGACCTCTCGCCGAAGCTAGCTCGCCGGATCCGTGCCGATGGAACCGATGAGGAAGTCTCGATCGATCTGATTGCGGTGGGCGACAGGCTCAGAGTCCGGCCCGGAGAGAAGGTTCCGGTTGACGGCATCGTGCTGGAAGGCCGCGGTACAGTTGATGAATCGATGGTCACCGGCGAATCCATGCCGGTCACCAAGGAAGCGGGCTCGACACTGATTGGCGGCACGATCAACCAGACTGGCGGCCTGGTCATGCGCGCGGAAAAAATCGGCCGCGACACGATGCTGGCGCGGATTGTCCAGATGGTAGCCGAAGCCCAGCGCAGCCGCGCGCCGATCCAGCGGCTTGCGGACAAGGTCTCGTCCTGGTTCGTGCCCGCCGTCATTCTTGTTGCAATACTGACCTTCGTCGTCTGGTCGCTCGTCGGACCCTCGCCTGCAATGGGCTATGGCCTGATTGCTGCCGTCGCCGTCCTCATCATCGCCTGCC
>JANLSP010000327.1:0-2921 GCA_031362485.1 Novosphingobium sp. | reverse complement strand
CCTCTTTCTTCTCCCCTCCCCATGGGGAGGGGGTGGGGGCCAGCCACAAGCCACAGACGGAGGAAATAATGTCCTATATTGATTGCATGGTCATCCCGGTTCATTGCCGCGCGGCGGCTTGATCGCCTCCAGCGCGAGGCTCTCAAAGTCTAGCAGGCCTGGCGGATAACGGCTTTCGTGTTCCAGACCTTGCAATTGCCGATGGGCACTCTCGCCCAGCCGGCAGCGGGTGATATCGACAAAGCCGGCTGCGGCCAGCGCCGATCGCAGCGTTGGCTCATCATAGATAAATGTGTGCCCCCAGCCCCGGAACAAGGCATTCATCACTGATGCCACAGTGCGCGGCTCGCCCGGACCAATGAAATGCTGGCAGCAATAGTCGAAATATTGCTGCTCGGCCCCGGACAATTGTGGCTTGGCCATGGCCAGCAGCGTGGCGAGATCGGGCGTGACGATGCGGATCGCGCCTCCAGGGCGCAACACCCGGTGGCATTCGCGCAGCATCGCGAGACCTTGCGCATGGCTCACGTGCTCGATCATGTGCTCGCTGAAGACGATTGCAAAGAGGGCATCGGGCAAGGGAAAGGGCCGGGTCGCATCCATCGCCACCACGCCGCTTGCGCGGTTGAGATCGCTGTTGAGCCAGCCATCGAGGCAGCGCGGCCCACCGCCGACATGGAGCCGGGGCTCGTCAGCCGATCGCAGATAGCGGGCGACTTCGCGGGCATCGCTGCCCACCAGCCGCCGCCGCAAATCCGCCGCCGCGCGCAGCATGCGCACCGAGCCCGACGGAGCGCCATGGCCCTGGCTATTCATGCCCCGGCCCCAGCAAGTCCATCGGCACCGGCTCTGACCTGAGGCGCCGCGTGCCGCGCCAGCGCCCGGCAAGCCGGCCCACCGGCAAGTGCAAGCCCCCCAGCAACAGCAGCGCCATGCCTTCGATCCGCAGTCCCGGCGGCGCCCGGTGGAGCCTGCAACCGCGCGACCATGTGCCCAGTGCCTCGCCAAGCCCGCCCGCACCGGCCCAGAGTTCGGCAGCCGAAAACCACAGCCCCAGCATCGCCCGGCGCCGCGTCCAGGTCATCATGCCGGCCTTTGCCACCAGACCGGCAAGCTTGACCCGCATGGCCTCGCTCGCGGCGAACAGCGCCGGATCGCGGAAATGGCGCTGGCTGGTCCGTCCGGGGTCGGCATGGCTGCGGATATCGTGGTCCGCGGCGCGAACGAAGAGATAGCGACCGCCGGCAACGATGGCGCGAACATGCAGGTCCAGATCCTGCATGCTCTTCAGACCTTCATCGAAACCGCCGATTTGCCGCAGAAACGCGCGCCGCCAGACCGGTCCGGTGATTTCCCAGACGCATTCATGGCTCAGAAATCGCAGCAAGTCATCGCCGCAAATCATCGAATGATAGCTTTGATCGCAATCTCCCGGGCGCTCGAGAAATATACCTGCCGGATAGACGGCAAAATCGATGTCGCGGTTACGTTCCATCAAGGCCACGCGCCCGCCAAGGCAATGCGGGCGCAGCAAATCGTCCGAATCCAGCAGGACAATCACTTCCCCGCGCGCCGCCTCCAGGCCAAGGTTGCGGCACACATTGCCGCCTTTGGCCGCGCCCTCGCGGCGGATGAATTGGATGCGCGGGTCGGTGGCTGCGGTCGCGGCCATGGCTTCCGCTGTGCCGTCGCTCGATCCGTCGTCAACGACGATCATTTCCCAGTCGGCAAAATCCTGCGCCTGCACCGAGGCAATGGTCTCGCGCAGCAGTTCCAGCCGATTGAATGTCGGCGTGATCACACTGACGCGCGGCGCAGTCATCATGCAGCGCTGCGCCGGAAATGCGTCGCCAGCTTGCGGACAGCTGTGACCAGCTCACGCGCCTCGGAGGGGCCGAGCTGTTCATGCACATCTATGCGGACCATAAGCTTGCTCGCCTCATGGGCGTTTGGCAATTGATAGTCTGCGGGGCGGCGCTGGCCCAGCGACCACGGCAGGCCGCTGGCCCCATACACAATGGCATCGCGGTGCCACGGCTGATCAGTAGGATAGAACTGATATCCCTCCCAGACGCCGCCAATACCCTCAAGCGTCAGGGCCGCACAGAATTCGGCATTGCTACAGGCGAGCCCGTCCAGATCGAGACGCAAGAGCATAAACCAGTGCGCGCTTTCGCTGCCATCGGGCGGAGACACAAATTCGATGCCCTCCACATCGGCGAGCCCAGCGGCCACTTTATTAGCAAATGCCCTGCGCGAATCGAGGAAGCCCGGCAACTTGCCAAGCTGCACCCGTCCGATAGCGAGGCTGATCTCGTCCTGATTGAAGTTGAGCGACGCGACGTTATTGCCATTGGCGCTAACCGCACCGAACGGCTTGCCCCGGTCGGTTATCTGCCGGGCACGGGCGAAAATCGCCGTATCGCGCGTGAACACCACCCCGCCTTGCGCCCCGGTGGCGTGGTGTTTGCCGAACATCGTAGAGAATGCCGACACAGTGCCCAAAGTGCCAACCATTCGCCCCTTGTAGATGGCGCCGTGCGCTTGGGCGCAGTCTTCAATGACCGGAATGCCACGCGCGGCGGCAAGCGCAAGTATCGGGTCCATGTCGACCGGGTGGCCGGCAATGTGCGCAATCAGGATGGCGGAAGTCCGTTCCGTGATGACTTTGGCGATTTCCTCTGCGCAAGTGTTCAGCGAGCCCGGAGCGGTGTCCGCCGGAACTGGAATGCAATTCAGCATCACGACCGGCATGGTGCCGCCCGGATCAGTAATCGGGGCGACAACGACTTCGCTGCCCGGCTCTAGATCAAGTGCGCGCAGCGCCACATAGACCGCGTTGGTCCCCGAATTGACCGTTTCGGCAAAGCCTCCGCCCAGGAAATCGCAGAACTCCCGGCAATAGGCCGCCTTCTCAGGCC
>JANLSP010000304.1:0-3284 GCA_031362485.1 Novosphingobium sp. | reverse complement strand
GCCCGCGCCTGCTCCACCGGATCGCCGGCGTCTTTCAGGTCGACGAAGTTCACGCCCTTGACCACGCGGCCAGCGCGCACGTCGAGACAGGGAATGACGCGGATGCGGACGGTCATGTCGCCTCGGCCAGCGCAATCGCTGCTGCAAGGTCCAGCCGCCCGTCATAAAGCGCGCGGCCGGTAATCACGCCTTCGATCCCGTCGCGCGCCAGCAGCGCCAGCATGCGGATATCGTCCAGCCCCTTGACCCCGCCCGAAGCGATCACCGGCAGGTCAGTGCGCCGCGCGAGATCAACAGTCGCATCGATATTGCAGCCCTTGAGCATGCCATCGCGGCCGATATCGGTGAACAGCAATGAGGCAACACCCGCATCCTCGAAGCGGCGGGCCATGTCGAAAACTGAGACTTCGGAGACTTCTGCCCAACCCTCAGTGGCAACCAGCCCATCGCGCGCATCGACTGCGACGACAATGCCGCCGGGGTATTCCTTCGCCATTTCACGCACGAAATCAGGGTCCTTCAGCGCCGCCGTGCCCATCACCACGCGCGCGACACCGAGGTCGAACCAGCCGCTGACGGCCTCACGGGTGCGGATGCCACCGCCCAGTTGCACATGGCCGGGGAACACTTCGAGGATCGCCTCGACCGCCTCGCGGTTCTCCGCGCGGCCGGCGAACGAGCCGTCGAGATCGACGACATGGAGATACTGCGCGCCCGCTTCGGCAAACAGCATGGCCTGCGCGGGCGGGTCGTCGCCATAGACCGTGGCGCGCGCCATATCGCCTTCGGCCAGGCGCACGACCTGGCCCTGTTTCAGGTCGATGGCGGGGAAAACGATCATACCCCTCTCCAACTGCGGCTAGTTCGCTGCGCTCTCATGCCTTCGTATCCTCCCCCCGCCGGGGGGAGGAAAGCCCAGCTTGCCCCTTCGGGGGCTAGCGAAGCTTGGAGAGGGATCATCATGGCTTCCACTCCAGAAAGCGGCCGAGAAACTCCAACCCATAGGTCTGGCTCTTCTCTGGGTGAAACTGCACCCCCACCAGATTATCGCGCGCAACGGCGGCGACCACACTGCGGCCGTGATCAGTAAGTGCCGCCACGTCATGGCCATCATCGGCCACGAAATGATAGGAATGGAGAAAATAGGCTTCGCCCGGCTCGATCAGCGCCGCGCCATTGCGGTGCGGCATCGGCGCAACATCGTTCCACCCCATGTGCGGGATCTTGATCGCCGGATCGCTGACTTCAATCTCGCGCACCTCGCCGGCAATCCAGTCCAGCCCCGGCGTTTCGCCATGTTCCAGCCCGCGCGAGGCAAGCAACTGCATGCCCACGCAAATGCCCAGGAACGGCGCGCCGCCAACGAAGACCCGCTCTTGCATCGCCTCGACCATGCCGGGCACGCCGCGCAGCCCTTCGGCACATGCCTTGAAGCTGCCGACGCCGGGCAGGACAATGCGGTCTGCCGCGCGCACCACAAAGGGATCAGAAGTCAACTCGACCCGCTCTGCCCCGGCGGTCTTCAGTGCGTTCATCACCGATTGCAGATTGCCAGCGCCGTAATCCACCAGCGCGACAATCTCAGCCACCTAGCTGGCCTTTGGTTGAAGGAATCGCGCCTGCCTTGCGCGGATCAAGCTCCACCGCAGTGCGCATCGCCCGGGCAAAGCCCTTGAAGATGCCCTCGATGATGTGGTGGTTGTTTTCGCCATAGAGCAGCTCGATGTGTAGCGTGATGCCCACCGCCTGCGCGATCGAGTGGAACCAGTGCTGGAACAGCTCGGTGTCCATTTCGCCCAGCCGCTCCTGCGTGAATCCGGCGTTCCAAACCAGCCAGGGCCGCCCGGAGATATCGAGCGCGACGCGGCACAGCGCCTCGTCCATCGGCGAATAGGCCATGCCATAGCGGCCGATCCCGGCTTTATCGCCGAGCGCCTGGGCTATGGCCTGGCCGATGGCGATGGCGCTGTCCTCGGTGGTGTGGTGCTGGTCGACATGCAGGTCGCCGGTGATCTGACACGAGATATCGATCAGCGAATGGCGTGAAAACTGCTCGATCATGTGATCGAGAAAGCCGATCCCGGTAGAGACGGCATAGGAACCATTGCCGTCGAGATTGACGTCGACGGCGATCTGGGTCTCGCTGGTTTTGCGTTCGATCCGGGCAGTGCGCATGGCCAAACGCCTATAGAGCGCAAGGCGCGGGAATCAATCACGGGATTTCAGGAGAGTGGATTTGGGCCGAACAACCGGGGATTTTGCGCCATCTACCCCTTGACCACCCGAACTCGCAGGGCCACTTCCCGTTTCATGAACGACACTGCGCCCGACAGCATGATCCCTTACGACGAAATCGTGCAGGAAGCGCTGCGGGCGGTGGTAGGCCGGGTGCTGGGCCAGGTTGTCGCCTGGGGCGGCTCGTTGCCGGGCGACCACCACTTCTACATCACCTTCAAGACCGGCGCGCCGGGCGTCTCTATCCCGGCGCACTTGCGCGAGCGATTCCCGGACGAGATGACCATCGTCCTGCAGAACAAGTTCTGGGACCTGACCGTTGATGATGAGCTGTTTTCGGTCGGGCTGACGTTTAACCAGGTTCCCGCCAAGCTGGTGGTGCCCTATTCCGCGATCACGGCATTTGTCGATCCGGCGGTCGATTTCGGTCTGCAATTTCAGACAGACCTCGCCGATGCCGAGCCTGGCGCGCACGAAGAGGCTGAAAACGACGCGCCCGATGGCGAGGCGAACGAAGCGCCGCCGCCTGAGGCCGAGTCAGGTACGAATGTCGTCTCGGTCGATTTCGGCCGGAAGAAGTAGGCGCCACGGTGGCCGCGCCCCTGATCGCCCGCCTGATCCGGTTTGGTGGCGGCAGATTGCTTGATCGGGTAGTCGGGCGAGTGCTCCCCGCTGGCAAGGCAAAGGCTCCGGTGACTCCAGCGGGCTCGGGTCTGGCCAAAGGTCTGGCCAGCGCGGCGCTCGTCCGCCTTGCCACCCGATCGGTTCCCGGCGCGATTGTCGTGGGCGGCGGTTTTCTCGCTAAGTTGCTCTACGATCGCCGTCACGCCAAAGTTCAGACTCCTGCTGCAACGTCCCAACCCCCTGCCCCGCGCCCAGACGACGATACCGATGTCCTCGGCTGAATCCGGGGCTGACGCCCTGCGACGGCGCGGGCTGATGTTTATCCTCTCCTCGCCTTCAGGCGCCGGCAAGACGACCATCTCGCGCCGCCTGCTGGCGCACGACGGCGACATTCACCTATCAGTATCCGTAACCACCCGGCCCAT
>JANLSP010000285.1:0-3652 GCA_031362485.1 Novosphingobium sp. | reverse complement strand
CGCCTGGCGACCTATGCCATGTGGTGGATCAAGGCTTCGATCCAGGAGTTCATTCTGCGCTCCTGGTCGCTCGTCAAAATGGGTACCACCGCCGCACAGAAGAAGCTGTTCTTCAACTTGCGGCGGATGAAGAAGAACCTTGATGCCTATGAGGATTCCGATCTCCACCCCGATGATGTGAAGACCATCGCTACCAAGCTGGGCGTCGCCGAGCACGAAGTGGTCAACATGAACCGGCGGATGATGCTAGGCGGCGATGCCAGCCTAAACGTCTCGCTGCGCGAGGACGGCGAAGGCCAGTGGCAAGACATTCTTGCGGACGACAATCCGCTGCAGGATGAAACCGTCGCCGCTGCAGAGGAAGCGGGCCTGCGCCATGCGCTGCTCGCCGAGGCGATGGCCGGTCTCAATGACCGTGAACGGCATATTTTGGTCGAACGCCGCCTGATTGACGAGCCCAAGACGCTGGAAGAGCTCAGCCAGGTCTATAATGTCAGCCGCGAGCGGGTTCGCCAGATCGAAGTGCGCGCGTTCGAAAAGCTGCAGAAGGCCATGCTGTCCATCGCCAATGATCGCAGGCTGCTGCCGGCCCTGGCCTGACACCAAGTCCTGACGTCATGGCATAAGCGGATTCCCACGGACGCAGGCCCCTGCTAAGCCTGCGTTCGATGGCCCGATTTCTTCCCCCTTCGCTGCGCTCGGGCAGGCCGGGCGTGATTCGCCGCACGGGACGTTTCATTCTGAGAGCAGTGGTGTTCTTCGTCGTCGCCAGTATCGGCATGACGGCAGTTTACCGGATCGTGCCGCCGCCGGTTACGCTCACCATGCTGCTCGATCCCAATGGCTTCGAGAAAGACTGGACCTCGCTCAGCCGCATTGATCGCGACATGGTCGCTGCCGTCATCGCCGGCGAGGATGCAAAGTTCTGCGAGCACAGTGGCTTCGACACTGCTGCAATCGAGGAAGCGATGGAGCGCAATGCGCGCGGCGGGCGCCTGCGCGGCGGATCGACGATCAGTCAACAGGCCGCCAAGAACGTGTTCCTGTGGCAGGGCACCGGCTGGACCCGTTATCTACGCAAGGGACTCGAGACCTGGTTCACGTTCCTGATCGAAACGGTATGGAACAAGCGGCGGATCATGGAGGTCTATCTCAACGTCGCCGAAACCGGCATCGGCACATATGGCGTGGAAGCCGCATCACAGCGCTATTTCAAGCATTCCGCCGCGCAATTGAGCCGGGTCGAGGCGGCGCGCATTGCCGCCGCCCTGCCCAGCCCGAAAAAACGCGCGGTGGTCGGCGCCAGGGGCTTCACCCGCCGCCACGGCAACGTCATCGCCGCGCGCAGCGGCGTGGTGCGCAACGAGGCGCTGGATAGCTGCGTCTATGAATGAAGAGCAGGCAGAGGTGCACCGAGCCTCGCCCGGCGCACCCATTGCCATCAATTCCCCAGATCGGTTGCCGTCAAGGTATAGCCGCCATCGGTTTCGCCGATACCGAAACTCTTGATCCTGACCAGCAGTTGGCCCGAGCTGCGCGCGGTGAAGTTCAGCTTTTCGGTGCCGGTGGTGCCCGAATCCTGGCTCTTGATGTCGGCATAACCGGCATCGGGTTTGTCGCCGCCGTCTTCGGGTTCGACCGGATTGGGCAGGCCGATGCCGACCACGCCGTCATAGGGCGCGGTCAGGTCAAGCCGATAGCTGCGCCCGGCCACGACATTGAGCACATAGAGCTTGATGTCGTCCGTGCCGGAGAGGCGCCCGGCAACCTGCGCGCCAACGTTCAGCCTGACCGGCGCAGGCGGCGGCGGCGGCGGCGCACTGTTGGCCAGCGAAAGTTCAAACTCGCCCGGCTCATCCGACAGCGAATCGACCTGCACGTAGTATGTCCCCGTTACCGGCAGCTTGCGGCGGATCGCCGGATTGAGCCCGTCGGTGTCGTCGTCCTCGGCGATCTTGGAATAGTCGCCCGCCTTGTCCGGCCCGGCAAGCCGCAGCACGGTGTCCTTTTCGGAGGTCGATTTCAGCAGCACCCATTGCCCCGCCGTGCCAGTGAACGAGAACACCATCGGCGCGCCGGACGAAGTAATGCCCTTCTGATTGCCCGGCAGCCGGGCCGAGACGACTGGCGAACTCGCGCCTACCGGACGGCGGCGCACGAGCACTTCGCGCGGTTCGTCACTGGCGCCAACCGCGATGGTATATCGCCCGGCACTGGTGGCGACGAAGCGCAGCCGCTCGCCTTCGTCAATCTTGCTGACGCTGCCGCCTTTCTCAAATACTTCACCCGGCTGCGGCGCAAGCACGGTGCCGCCGGCATCGCACAGCTTGAGCGAACGCGGACTGGCATTTTCGTCGCGCGAGCCATGGTCATGCTCGTCGTCGTCGTCGCCGCTGGGGCGGGCGGCAGCCGGCTTCAGGCTGACCAGATCGACAATCACGCCTTCATTCGCAGCAAGATTCACCGCAAAGCTGCGTGCTGCGCCAGGGGCAACATCGGTGACCATCCCGACAGCCATGTTACCCGCACCGGGTGCCGGGCAGGTCGCCGCCTGGGCCTGCGCAAGCGGCGCAAGCGCAGCGGCGGCAAGAAAGGGCAAGGCACGGCGATAGCGATTGACGAACATGATAGAGACTCCCCCACAAAAAGCCGGACCAGGATGGTCCCGAAACCGAATATTGCCAAGCCCCATGAACGCGGCATGAAAAAAGGGGAGAAGGCAGTGCGCCTTCCCCCGTTTTCAATCACCCTTGCAGTAAGACTTAGAAGCTGATCCGCGCACCGATGCGGATCGTATAGAGCGACTGGCGGGGATAGATTGTATCGGTTGGATCGGTAAACTGGGTGACCCCGTTCACCACGGCTGTCTGGTTGGCGGCATAGCGATACTGGGCACAAGGTGCCGCGGCATTGGCTGCCGTCGCGGCACCCGGCGCAGTGCCGGTCGCCACCGGGGCGGTCAGGCAGGACACCGTCACCGGAGCAATCGTATAGGGAAACGCGTATTCGCGGATCTGGCCCCAGTTCTTATTGAGCAGATTGGTGAAGTTCTCGATGTCAAGGAACGCAGTAAAACGAGCCTTGGATGAGAGCGGAACCGGCAGCTCCTGGCTGAGATGCAGATCGAACTTGGTCACACAGTTAGAGCGGAAGGCATTGCGCGGCGCGATCTGGCCACGGAACTTGGAGAGCCCGCTGCGGTTGACGAAATCATCGAACAACGAGGCATCGTTGGCATTGGCAAAAGAGACCTTCGAGTCGTTCGGGCCGGTGGGCACATAAAGCAGATAGCGGCTGCCCGAACCGATCGTGCCGAACACGCTGGAGCGCGCGCCGAGGTCGCGGAAGGTATAGCTGAAGGTATGGCCGCTGCGGCTCTCGCCAAACAGGCCGAAGTTGGTCTTGTAGTCGCCGAAGAAGGCCTTGCTGTAGTTCAGCGAGAACTTGATGTTGTCGCGCACTTCGTCGTTCGAGGTGCCGTAAGCCGGGCCATTGGCATCAAGCGAGACGCCTGCGGCATAGTTCGAACCGGCGGTGGAGGAGGTCGCCGGGTTGCGGTCCTTGATCGACGAGAAGGTGTAGCTGATGCCCGCCTCAAGCCCGAAATCCCACTTCTTCTGCATCCGCGCCACCGCAACGATGCTGCGGCCCA
>JANLSP010000536.1:0-5417 GCA_031362485.1 Novosphingobium sp. | reverse complement strand
GCTTCCTTTTCGCCCTCGTCATAGCCCGCGGCATGCTGGGTCGAGACGACCACGGCGGTGGCGGCGACCGGCAGGCTGCCTTCATAGCGCAAGGTCACCTGGCTCTTGGCGTCGGGCTCAAGGAAGGGCGCGGCGCCCGAGTGGCGGTCGGCGGCCATGCGCTCAAGGATCTTGTGACTGTAATAGAGAGTAGCCGGCATCAGGTCGGGGGTTTCATCGGTGGCATAGCCGAACATAATGCCTTGGTCGCCCGCGCCTTCGTCCTTGTTGCTGCTGGCATCGACGCCTTGCGCGATATGGGCCGACTGGCCGTGCAGGCGATTGATGAATTCGAACTGCTCCCAATGAAAGCCGGCCTGCGCATAGCCGATGTCCTTGACCGTCTGGCGGACCGTGGCTTCGATCTCTGCCTGCGCGCCCGGCGCCCATGCGCCGTTCTCGTAGACGCCCTTGCAGCGGATTTCACCGGCGAGCACTACCAGCTGCGTCGTGGTCAACGTCTCGCAGGCGATGCGCGCTTCGGGGTCCTTGGAGAGGAACAGATCGACGATCGAATCGCTGATCTGGTCGGAAACCTTGTCGGGATGGCCTTCGGAAACACTTTCCGAGGTGAAGAGATAGTCGCTGCGCATGTGAGGTCCATATCCGTATGAGATATAAAGAAAGCTTTATGTGACTTTCGCTTTAGCCCCGACGACGGCGCGATGCAATAAGGCAGAGCACGAGAAGTATTATTGCCCAACCAAGTGGAAGCATGTTGCCGGCGCGCGCAAACAGCGTGGGCAGATGGGCCGGGGGAACCATGCCATCAAGCCGGCCAGCCGCGCCGCCCGGCAGAAACTGGCGCACCACGCCATCGGCATCGATTACCGCGCTGATCCCGGTGGTTGTGGCGCGCAGCACCGGCAGACCTTCCTCCACCGCTCGCATGCGGGCCTGCGCCAGATGCTGCGGTGGGCCGAAAGCGCCGAACCAGCCATCGTTGGATGGGTTGAACAGATAATCGGGCCGGTTGCCGCGGTCGACCACTTCGCCCGAAAATATGATTTCATAACATAACTGCAGACCCGCCTTGCCGAAACGGCCGAGGTCGAGCGTCTGCGGGCCGGGGCCGGGTAGAAAATCAATGCTGCCCGGCACCAGCCGCGAGGCGCCAAGTGGCTCGAGCAGCCAGCGCATCGGCAAATATTCGCCATAAGGCACCAGATGGGCCTTGGCGTAGGAACCGCGCAGCTGGCCCCGGCTGTCGATCACCGACACCACATTGCGCGCGCCCGATATGCGGCTACCGGCGATTTCGAGCTCGGTCGATCCGGTCAGCAGCATCCCGCCAGCGCCAGCGACCCGCGCCAGCCGCCCGCGCGCCAGCGACGGGTCGCTGCCAAAGGTTGCATCCCAATAGAGCGCCGGCGGATAGCCATCCTCAAGGTAGTCCATCACCCCCGATTCGGGCCACAGCACCAGCCGCTCTCCCGGCGGGCGGGCCACGGTCTGGCGCACCAGCCGCTGAAAATTGTTTTCGAATTCGGCAGGCTCGTTGAGCAGTGCTTGCGGGATGTTGGGCTGGATCAGTGAATAGGGAACAGTGCCTTGCCGCACTGCCGGAAGCCCCAGCGGCACGGTCATTGCCAGAACGGCGAGGGCAAGGGCGGCTCCAGCCGCCAATCTGATCCGCGTTGCAGTGGCCACTGAGAACGTCGCATGCAGCAGGCCAGCCAACATCACGACAAGGCCGGAAAGGCCATAGGTCCCCATCCATGGCGCCAGCCGCGCGAGGCCGGGATTCTCGAACGGCCCCAGCAGCACCATGCCCAGCGGGTTCCAGACGAAACCGCTGAACACCCAGCTTCGCAGCCATTCGGTGATGATCCACGTGCCAGCAAAGGCGAGAAACAGGCTAACTCCGCTGCGTCGACCGAGCCACCATGCCGTCATTGCCGCCAGTGCCGGAAACACCGCAAGATAGAGCGCCAGGCCCACAACCGCGAAACCGCCGAGCCAGACGGGCATATTGGCCTGATAGGTGAAGGCCGTGGCAATCCAGGTGTTGCCGATGCTGAAATGGCCCACGCCGAACAGCCAGCCAAGTAGAGCGGCCTGCCTGCGGCTGCCCGCGCGGGCAATCAGTGCTAGCAGCCCGGCGAGGCTGAGCAGGGTCAGCGGCCAGAGGTGCAGCGGCTCGAAGCCGCAGGCTGCCAGCCCGCCAAGCAACAGCGCGCACCAGTTCGGGCGGGATTGAAGGCGGGCGAGGAATGGCATCTGAGGCTGCTTGTGGCCGCTCAGAGTTACACTATCAACCGTCCATAACGGCCTTGGCCGAATCCCGGATCCAGTCGCCGCTGTCTTTCGCCTGCTCATGGATATCGAGGTGGACGATCTTGTTGCCGGCATTGAACCGATAGACCGCGATAACGTTCTTTCGGATGAAATGTTCGCCCCGCGTATGGCGTTCCTCGATTTCCTGAAACAGCGTGTTGCCGATCTCGGTGACATGAAATTCGGTGAATTCGAACTGCGTGCCGCCTGCAGCCCAGCCAGCCAGAAACTCGCAGTATTCGGTGAAGTCCAACACTTCGAGGTAGGCGCCGACGCGCTTGAAGGTGGCCACGTCGATGTATTCGCCCATCGGCTCCCAGTCGGCTGGCCCCTTCACCCCCGCGGCGAGGATTTTCGCCTGGCACGCGTTGAAATCGAGCACCACCTGGCGCAGCGGCCCGGCCTCATTGCGCGTCGCGCTGGCGGTCACATACCTCGTCATTGTTTGCCTTTTCCTTCGACCCAGCTGTCGAGCACCGAATGATACCAGGCGAGCCGCACTTCCTGGCGGGTCAGCGCCATTTCCTTGAGCCCCGCATTGCGCAGGCCTGCCTGCTGACGCTGCATCTGGTCATAGTCCTGCTCGAGCGCGAGGAAATACGGCTGGTGTTCGCCCTCCCCCACTTCTTCCAGCGGCGCTCGCATCGCGGCGCGCTGGGCTTCCGGAAACCACATCAGGCCCATGACATGCCAATAGCAGCGCCCCGGATCGCCGCTCTCATGCGGCGTGGAAATGATCACCGTCGCCTCGCCGGCGCGTATGGTCATGAACAGGTTGGGGAAGACCAGATGAAAGTGGTTGTCGCTCATCTGCGTGTCGGTCAGCCCCCAGTGTCGAGGCCCTTGGCGGCCAGCGTATCGCGGGTGGCCTGCTGGAGCAGCATGCGGCCGGTCACGCCTTCGGGGAACGAGAGCGTGCCGGCGGCGTCGCGGTGCGCGTCCAGCATTGCCTCGAAGCGCGGCAACACTTCGCTGACCGACGCAAAGGTAGCGGGCAGGATGCGGATCGATTCGGCCTGCTGCTCAGGCCCGAAATGTTCCATGTTGGCCGCACCGAAGGGGGCAGTTGCCACCGAATGATCGCCGAAGAAAAAATAGCGCTCCATAGATTCGTCCATCGCCGGGATCAGCTCAGGGTGAACCGCCTGAACGTGATAGCCTTCCTGGAAGGCGTCCATCACCACTTTCCAGTTGCAATCCAGCACTTCGCGTCGGTTGAGCCCGACAGGCGTCATTTCCTCCAGTCGGTAGGGCGCGAGCAGGCCGGCCAGTTCACCGAAGAATTCCATCAACGGCGCCGCCATGGGGTCAGGATTGAGGAAAATGAACCCGCCGAAGCAGTCCACCGGCACTTCGATCAGCCCTAGCTCGGCCTTGTCCCCGACGAATTCTTCAGTCGTCCCTTCAAAGTCCGGCTTGGCGGCGGCCAGCAGCGCGCCATCGAGCCCATAGGTCCAGTTATGATAGGGGCAGGTGAACCGAGCCGACGTGCCGCGTCCCTGGCAAAAGGCATTGCCGCGGTGGCGGCAGGCATTGACGAAGCCGCGCACTTTGCCGTCGCGCCCGCGCACCAGCACCCACGACTGGTCGAACAGCTTGTATTCCATCCAGTCGCCGATGCCGGGTATATCATCGGCTCGGCCCGCCACCTGCCAGCAACGCATCCACAGCCGCTCTCGCTCGCGCTTGGCGAAATCCCGGCACCAGTAGCGATCAGTCGACACCCGCATACGGAAGGGGGCGAAATCGATGTCGCGAATCAGCGCGCCCTCATCGACCAGCGCGCCCGGTCTTGCCTCGGCCATTCTTCGGCTCCTCTCGTTCCCGTACCCAGCTTGCCCTGATTGACAGGATCAATGCAACAGCTTCACTGTCCGACCATGAAAGTCGCAGTGTTCAATGGGGCAGGCAAACCCATCACCATCGAGGATGTCGCCGACGATCCGCTGGGGCCGCATGATCTGCGCATCGAAGTCGGCCGCTGCGGCATTTGCGGCAGCGACGTGTCGATGACCTCGGGGTCGCCGTTCGACTATGCTTGCGGCATGCGGCTGGGGCACGAGACTGCCGGAACGGTGATCGAACTTGGCAAAGCGGTGACCCGCTGCAAGCTTGGCGACCATGTCGCGGTGATCCCGCGCGGCTTTTGCGGCGCCTGCCCGCCATGCAAGGCCGGACGCGTGCTGTTCTGCGAGACCGGACCGATGCACATGGGCGGCTTTGGCGAGCGCATGGTGGTGCGCGAAAGCGCCGCTTTCGTGCTGCCCGCCGCGCTGTCCATGGCCGAGGGCGCGCTGGTCGAGCCGATTGCTTGCGGCCGGCGGGCGCTGCGCATGGCGCGGCTGGAGAAAGGCGCGAGCGTGCTGGTGCTCGGCGGCGGCTCTATGGGCATGGCTGCGGTGTTCTGGGCGCGCCAGCTGGGCGCCGGCCGCATCGTTGCCGCCACCCGCACCCCCGCCCGCCACGAAACGCTCTGCGCAATTGGCGCCGATGCGGCGGTGACAAGCGAAGACCTCGACAGCGCCTTTGCCGCCCCGCCAGATATCGTCGTCGAAGCCATCGGCCAGCCGGGCATGCTGCATCAAGCGGCCGAGCGCGTGCGGCCGGGCGGTGCGGTGATCTCGCTCGGCATGTGCACCGCCTTTGACCCGGTGCTCCCTGCCTTCAATGCCTTCCGCGAGGTCTCGCTGCATTTCCCGCTCAGCTACAGCCCGGAAGACTTTACCCAGACCATCCGCGCCTTCGATGCGGCGCGCATCCGTCCCGAAGCGATGGTGTCCGAAGTGCTGCCGCTCTCCGCCGTGCCCGGCCTGATCGAGGAAATGCGCGGGCGCCATACGCACCACAAAGTGCAGATCGCGCCCTGACGACAGCGCCGCCAAAACCATTGCGCCGCGCTCTCTGCACTGTACAAACGTTCAGCAAAGAACAATTCCGAATCCGAGAGGTAATAGAGTGCTGAAATCTGTTGATGGCGGCCTGCGCGCCGTGCCCTTCCCGATCGATGATCCCGAGCGGATTCCGGTCCAGCGCTATTTCGACGAAGAGTTCTACCAGATGGAGCTCGATCACCTGTGGCCGCATGTCTGGCAGAACGCCTG
>JANLSP010000207.1:0-8235 GCA_031362485.1 Novosphingobium sp. | reverse complement strand
TGAACGAGGAGCAGCAAGCCGAGTTGAACCGGCTTGAAGGCGTCAGGAGCAAGGCCAGTGACGTTTATTGGGCGAAATTCACCGATCTTACTAAAAACCGGGCGGCGGCAGCTGAGAAGAAGCGAGAAATAGCCCAGGAGTGGCTCGCTCCATTCCTGCCAGCAGGCGGAAACCCAGACATCGCGCAGTTCATTGTGCCGGGGCCGGTCATTTATCGTGATGAAGGCATCGCTGCCGAAGAAGGATTCGATCAGGCCTTCATGGCCCAGGCTTTCGAACTGGCTGAGGCCCTGACGGCAGATGCGATCGCGCCCGGTCATCCAATAGCCCTGCTCGTTCCAGACTATATCACCCATCGCGCGGATGTCGGCCAGCACCGGCCAGGGATCGCCGACCAGGGCGGGATCATAAAGGTCGATATCGACACGAGGTGCCTTGATCGGCATAGTCAAACCTGCCCGCTCTGGATTGCCACAACTTTGCCCGGATTGAGCAAGCCCTGCGGATCGAGCGCCTGTTTCAGCCGGGCCATCAGCGCAAGCTCCGCCGCCGACCGTGACAGGCCGATGAATGGCAGCCGCGACTTGCCGATGCCATGTTCGGCCGCAATCGATCCGCCTACAGTCTGGACTGTCTCATAGACAATTCGGTCGATATCTTCCCCGGTCCCGTAGCGATCCTTTCCGACTGATACGACCAGATGCAGATTGCCGTCGCCGGCGTGGCCATAAAAGAACATTCCCGCGCCGGGAAAGGCGGCCTCAAGATTGCGCTGCACGTCTTCAACAAACCGGGGCATGTCGGCCAGAGCCATGCCGACATCGAAGACGCTGCAAGGCTGGAGCGCGTCAAAGCCCCCTCGCAGATCCTCGCGCACGGCCCATAGCGATGCACGCTCCTTTTCTGACTTGGCGATCACGGCATCGACAATCACCCCGGCCTCGATCTGCTGGGCAAGCAAGCGCTCGAACTGGTCGGCATCGACCAGCGGATCGCCGCCGAGCCGTTCGACCAGCACATAGAAGGGATGGCCAGGCGCCATCGGCCGCGGCCTTTGCGCAAGCTGGGCAGTCGAAATCAGTTCGAAGAAATTTCCCCACATCACCTCGAACGAAGAGAGCTGCCCCGACAGCTTTACTTCGAAATCACGCAGTAGCCGGGCCACCATGTCGAAGCTCGGCAGGGCGACCAGCGCCGTTTGGTTGGTCAGCGGTTGCGGGCGCAGGCGCAGCACAGCGCGGGTGACGATGCCCAGTGTGCCTTCGCTGCCGATCATCAGTTCCTTCCAGTGGTAGCCGGCATTATCCTTGATCATCTTGGTGAGCGAGGAAACCACGGTCCCATCGGCCAGCACGACTTCCAGGCCGAGGACCATGTCGCGCATCATGCCCCAGCGCAGCACCCGGTTGCCGCCCGAGTTCGCGGCGATGCAGCCGCCGATCATGGCGCTGCCTCGCGAGCCGAGATCGAGCGGCAGAAAGGCGCCCTCGGCCTCGACCGCTTCCTGCGCGATTTGCAGGATGCAGCCAGCCTCGAGCGCCACCGTCATCGAAACGGTATCAATCTCGCTGATCCGGTTCATCCGTTCGAGCGACAGGGCAATGCCGCCTTCCTCGGCAACTGCGCCGCCGCAAGTGCCGGTCTGGCCACCGATAGTGGTGACCGGCAGACCGTGCGCGGCCGCGAGCTTCACTACGGCCGCGACTTCCCCGGTGGTCGCCGGCTTGGCCAGGAAAGCCGGCATGTTGCGGTATTTGCCGATAATATCGACGCGGTAGCGCTCGCCGATAGCCTCGCCTTCAAGGACATGATGCGGACCGAGCGCCGCGACCAGTTCATCGCGCATTTGCTTCACGACCCGGCGTCCAGCCCCAGTGCCTTTCGCACCTGCGCGACTTCGGCAGCTGCCGCCATGCGCATGAACATCGAATCCGCACCGGTCGTGATGAAGGTGACCCCCCGCCCGACTTGCTCGGCAATACTGGCCGGGCTCATGCCGACCGAAGCGGCGATCAGGCCACGCTTTTTGCAGGCCGATGCCACCCGCTCGATTGCGTCTAGCACTTCGGGCTTCATCGGGCCGGTAAATTCCAGCCCCATGCTGAGCGCCAGATCGGCCGGGCCGACCAGCAGGCCATCGAGCCCCGGAACATCGGCGATCTTGTCGAGATTGGCGAGTGCCTCGACTGTCTCGATCATGCAGAAACACAGCGCTTGCTTGGCCTCGCCGCCGATGAAATAATTGCGCAAAGGACCAAAGCTGCGCATGCCGCGCGGCGGATAGCGGATCGAGCGGACAGCCAGTTCGGCATCCTCGGGCGTGTTGACCATCGGGATGACCACCCCGTCGGCGCCAAGATCCCCCGCGCGCATGATCAGCGCAGGGTCCAGCCAGTTGACGCGGACCAGCGCCGGCGTGCCGGTCGAGTTCAGCGCCTGCAGGATCGGCAGCAAGTCAGACTCGGACATTCCGCCGTGCTGGGTATCGAGGATGACCCAGTCGAGGCCGACCTGACCCATGATTTCAGCAGTCTGGCTGCTGCCGATCTGCAGCCATGTGCCGATAGTGACACCGGCATGGAGTTTTTCGCGCAAGCTGGTCATTGCTCTCTCCTGTCAAATTTTCAGCATCGGTTCGGCCAGGCCTGCCATGCCGGGTTCAAAGGCAAACAGCCCACCATCAAGCTCCAGCGGATTGGTCCCGCCGAGGGACAGGCTCATCGACGTGATGAACAACCGCTTCATGTCCTTGCCGCCGAAGGCCACTTTAGTGGGGTTGTTGAACGGCAGGGCGACTTCTAGATCTGGCGTGCCGTCGGGCAAATAGCGCCGCAGCCGGCCCACGCTGACCAATGTCGCCCAATAGCCGCCTTCGGCATCCACCGTCGCGCCATCGACGAAGCCTTCGCCGTCGCCCAATTCGAAGAAAGTCTCGCGCGGGCCCAAGGTGCCATCGGTGCCAATGGCATAGCGGTCACAACGCCGCGTTGGCGAATCGGAGAAATAGAGCGTCCTGCCATCGGGCGAGAAGGCCAGCCCATTGGCGCAGGATATCCCGCCAAACGCGCGAATGAGCTGATCGCCTTCCAGATGATAGAGGCTGACGCCACCGGGATTCATGTTATCCGGCCCCATTTCGTGATTGATACCGCCAACCCAGAAGCGCCCGTTCGGATCGACCCCGGATTCATGCATTGCGACATGTTGCGCTTGCGGCGAAGCCATGCGCAGCGTGAGCGCCTCGCTGGCGAAGTCGAAATCATAGAGCCCCGAAGCGAGCGTCATCAGCGCCCCGCCGCCTGGCTTCAGGGTAACCCCACCAACCCGCTCAGGCATCTTCCAGCGTTTTACATCGCCCGACGCCTCATTCCAGCGCAGCAATTCGTGACCGTCGCAATCGACCCAGTAGAGCGCCTCCTCGCCCGAATGCCAGACCGGCGTTTCTCCGCACAGGTTGCCGGCTGTGACAACGGTTTGAATCTCTGGCTCGATAGTGCGCATTCAGGCCTCCCTTGTTTTCTGTCCGACCATGACCGGCAGGCTGTTCCACCCCCACTGGAAACTCGAAGGCAGCCGAACGGCGCTCTCCATGTCGAAAACGAAGCTATCGACCCGGCGCAGGAATGTTTCGACCAAAATGCGCAGTTCAAGCCGCGCCAGATGGATGCCGATGCAATAGTGCGGCCCCGCGCCGAATGACAGCACACGCGCGATCTTGCGGTTCCAGATGAACCGGTCGGGCGCGTCGAATTCGGCTTCATCGCGCGCGGCAGAGCCGAACAGGGCAATCACACGCTGCCCTTTGCGGATATCGATGCCGGCAACCCTGACATCGCGGTGCGCAGTGCGGGCGAACCATTGCGCCGGGGCGCAGTAGCGGATCATTTCCTCGACTGCCTGCGGCACGTTGCTTGCAAGGTCGCTGCGCACATCGGCGAGCTGATCCGGATGACGTGCCAGCTCCATCAGTCCGTGGGCGGCGATCTTGGGCACGGTTTCAGTGCCTCCGATCAGTGCACAGACGAGCTGCGTCGCTACTTCGACATCGCTCAGCGGCCGGCCGTAATAGTCCAGCTGGATCAGGCCATCGATCAGCGGATTTGCCCCGTCGGCACCCGCTTGGCGCCTTCGCGCTATCTCTTCGATCATCATCGCCACGCAAGTTCCGATAATCGTCGGCACATCGTTCGCGCCGCCTTCTTTGTCGGTCCGGCTGAGATCGTTGACCAGCTGGAGCAAGTCCTCCGCCCGGCGCAGCGGCATGTCGAACAGGTGGCAGATCACACTGGCGGCGATGACGCCGCCATAGTCCTGCGTTAAATCAAAACGCCCCTGCGGCAGCAGAGCGTCCAGCCGCGCTGAGCAAAGCTGCTCGATAAACGCAGCCATGGCGCGCACATGAGTTGGCCGGAACGGCTTCATATGCGCCGTGCGGAGCACTTCGAAATGGGGAGAGCCAAGCAGCGGCCCCGGTGGAATGGGGTCCATCGCCACTTCCGGAATCACGCCCGCATTGTGCCGGAGCAGCGTTTCCCTCGTCGGGAGCGTGGATTCTGATGCAACGAAGGCGTTGCCCGGCGTCGTCATAACCTCCAGCACATCTGCAAAGCGCGAAAAGACGAAGCTGTCGTACTTCTCGATATAGAGCACAGGTTCCTCACGCCGCAGCCTTGCATAGAACGGCAGGGGATTGGCCATCACCTCCGGGCTGAACGGATCGTATCCGGTCGGATTATCGGCAACAGCTTGCATCGAGCGCGCAATCTCTCCCGAGTTCGGTCAGCCGTGATTGGCCTACGCGCACCCACTCTTGCAGGGGCCGTGACTCGAACTGTCAGGATGGTAACTCCCGCGTTCCTGACGAGTCGTCAAGTCGCCGATTGCTGCTTTGGCTCTATGGGTGCCCTGGCGGCTCCGAAAAGGGCCGCATTCTCTCGTTGCGCAGCGCGGATCACGCAGTAACAAGCGCCCGATGCATTCACCAATTCCCGAAGACGCCTATTTCCTGCGCCCCTTTGCCGGAGCCGAGCCGGAAAGCCCCGAGTGGTTTCGCGCGGCGATCGACCAGGCGCCGCGGCGCGGGTCGTTTCCCTGCGGCGATACCGATATCGAACTGCTCACCTGGGGCGATCCGTCGCGGCCAGGCCTGCTGTTCCTGCATGGCAACCGCGCCCATGCCGACTGGTGGAGTTTCATCGCTCCGTTCTTCGCTGACGAATGGCACTGCGCGGCCTTCTCGTTTTCCGGCATGGGCGGCTCTCCCGCCCGGGCCAGGCAAAGCTCTATGCACGATTTCATTCCCGAAACTCATGCCGCGCTGGCGGCGGCTGGGATGCGGCGCCCCGTGCTGATCGGTCATTCGATGGGGGCCTCGGTGGGCCTGCAGGCGGCGACCGGCAATGATCTGTTTTCCGGCGTGATCCTGATCGATACGCCGGTTGTGCGCGATCCGATGTCAGTGCGCTATCCCGACATGAGCATGGCCCGCCCGCAGAAAGAGCCGCGACCTTTCGCCAGCATTGCCGATGGCCTCGCCCGGTTTCGCCTGTCGCCGCCGCAGCCCTGCCCCAACCCATTCATCGGCGATTTCATCGCCCGGCGCGCGCTCGAAGAGCGCGGCGGCGAGTGGTACTGGCGATTTGACCCGCGCGGGATCGCCATGACGGCCGCGCAATTGCCGGTCCGGCCCGAACTGGTCCGCTGCCCGATCACATATCTTTATGGTGATCGTTCGGCACTGTTGAGCCCCGAAACGCTCGAGGAAACACGGCGGACACTCCCAGCAGGCACCCCGATGATTGCCATTCCCGATGCCGCGCACCATGTGCCGATTGACCAGCCGCTGGCTCTGGTTGCAGCGCTGCGGGCAGTGCTGGCTGGCTGGGCCTAACCGCGCAGGCGTTTGAACCGCTCGCGCCAGCCGCCGTGGTAGGAGCCCCATTCCCACACCGCCACAACCAGCAGCACGCCCTGCCCTGCCCCGGCGAATAGCAACGCAGGCATTGTGATGGTCATCCCCGCCAGCGCCAGCGCAGCGAACAGCGCCAGGCCCACCCAGTGCGACAGCGGTATGTTGTGGAAGCGGTTGCTGGTGCGCTTGAACAGCGCGAGCCCGGCGAGGAACAGCGCGCCGCCGCCGCACAGTGTCGCCACCAACCCCGGCGATGCTGCTCCCCGGGCCGCATCGAGCAAGATCGCATCAGAAACCGCATAGACGACGATTCCCGCCGCGATCGGCATGTGCAGATAGGTATAATCATTGCGCGCAACGCGGCCGGGCTCGTTATGCTGACGGATATGTTCCGAGCCGCGCCCCGCGCCGAGATCGAAATAGAGCCACCACATCAGCGCCGAGCCCAAGAAGGCGAGCGCGAAGGCCATGGCATTGCCCTCGCCCAGCCCTGTCTCCGACACAGTCGCCCCGGTCATGACGATGCCCTCGCCCAGCGCGATGATGACAAACAGCGCGCAGCGTTCGGCCATGTGTGCGCCCGAGATGTTCCATTCCGAAGGGCTGGAGCGCCCCATCCCCGGGACGCGGAAATAGGCGAGCGGGCCAAGATATTCGAACGCAATGGCGAGTGCCCACCAGAAGATCCGCGATTGCGGATCAGCCAGCGCGCCAGTAATCCACAGCGGCGCAGTCGCCACGAACCACAGCGTGATGCGCAACATGTTAAGCGCATTGGCCGGATTGGCGCGGCGGAAGATCAGCACCATGGCGAGGGTGCGCCCGATCTGCAGCACCACATAGCTTGCGGCAAACAGCAGCCCCAGCGAGCCGAAGGCATCAGGGATCGCAACCGCCATGGTCAGGCTGAGAAACATCATCGCGATCAGCAGCAGCCGCACCGGCACGCGTTCCGGATCAGCCCAGTTGGCCGCCCAGGTGGTGAACATCCAGGCCCACCACAGCGCGAGAAACATCACCGACGATTGCGCCAGCCCCAACCAGCCGGGATGGTAATGCAGGAAATGCGAGATCTGGGTGATGGCGAAGACATAGACGAGGTCGAAGAACAGCTCGAGATAGCTCACTGGCGCATGGCCGCCGCCATGGTTGCGCAGGAGAGAGTCAGCCCGTAGTTCCGTCATCGCCGCTTCATAGCGCAAGGCGGGGGATTGGCCACCTGCGTGTTTCGCCACAGAAAACCGCTGCTGCCCACTCCCCATCTGCCGCGAAATGCGCCATTCGGCATGGCAATGCTTGCCGAAGATACTCTGAATACTCCGCTGGACGCGCTGCACGCCACTTTCGGCTTCGCTGCGTTTCGCGGCGTGCAGGAGCAGGTCGTCGGCAGGGTGCTGGCTGGCCGCTCGACTCTCGCGGTCATGCCCACGGGCGCGGGCAAGTCGTTGACTTATCAGCTGCCGGCGGTGATGCAGCAGGGAACCTGTGTGGTCATATCCCCGTTGATCGCCCTGATGCACGACCAGTTGCGCGCTGCGCGCGCCAACGGCATCCGCGCCGCAGCGCTGACCAGCGCTGACATGGACCGCGAGGAGACAATCGAACGCTTCCGGGGCGGCGAGCTCGACTTGCTTTACGTCGCGCCCGAACGCGCCTCGCAGCCGCATTTCCGCGAGTTGCTGGGCGCTGGCCAGAGCAATGGGGCGCCGCTCTGCCTGTTCGCCATCGACGAGGCGCATTGCGTCTCCGAATGGGGCCACGATTTCCGCCCGGACTACCGTTTGTTGCGCCCCTTGATGGACGCCTTCCCCAAAGTTCCGCGTCTGGCGCTCACCGCGACTGCCGATGCCCATACTCGCGAGGATATTCTGGCGCAGCTGGGGATTGCGCCCGAAGGCCTGATCGTCGCCGGCTTCGACCGGCCCAACATCCGCTATGCAGTCCGCCACCGGGAGAATGCGCTGCGCCAGCTGACCCAGCTGATGGCTGAGCAACCGGGCCCCGGCATTATCTATGCGCAGACCCGCAAGAAAGTCGAAGAGTTGGCTGAAAAGCTGAGCGCCGCCACGGGGCGCCCGGTTTTGCCTTATCACGCCGGGCTCGATCCACAGGTGCGCGCTGCCAACCAGTCCGCTTTCGTCGCTTCGGAAGACATGGTGATGGTCGCCACGGTCGCTTTCGGTATGGGCATTGACAAGCCCGACGTGCGCTTTGTTGCGCATGCCGGGACGCCCAAATCAATCGAGGCCTATTACCAGGAAACCGGCCGCGCGGGCCGCGACGGCGATGATGCGCAGGCCGTCATGTTCTGGGCGGCGGGTGAT
>JANLSP010000202.1:0-3468 GCA_031362485.1 Novosphingobium sp. | reverse complement strand
CTTGAGAACGGCAGTCCGCGCGGCAATTCAGCCTGCGGCGAAAAATTGCCGCATCCGGCAGACATTTGCCGCCTGCCCGAAGCGCCAAACCCCGAATTTCCACCATTTGCGCAATTGGCACGGTGCTTGCTGAACCCCCTGCGTCACGAAGACAGGAGCACGGCCATGCCAGGCAGCCTTTTTGGAATTCATGGGTTAGCACTTGAGTTGCGCTCGCAGCGCATGGGGCTGATCGCCTCGAACATCGCCAATGCCGGAACCCCCGGCTACAAGGCGCGCGACATCGATTTCGCCGCTGCGCTGAAAGCCAGCCAGGCCGGCGCCAAGGATCCGGGCCAGGCCGCAGCGCTTTATCGCCAGCCAAGTATGCCCTCGCTCGACGGCAACACGGTCGAGCTGGCCGCCGAACAAGTCGCCTTCACCGAGAACGCAGTCGGCTATTCGGCGACGCTTTCGTTCATCCGCGGCCGGATCGAGAACATCACCCGCGCATTGAAGGGCGATTGATCATGACAAGCCCCGCCTCGCTTTTCGATCTCGCTCGTGGCGCAATGTCCTCGCAGCTTGTGCGGATGAACGCGGCCGCTTCGAACCTGGCCAATGCCGGCACGGTCGCGGGCAGCGCCGAGGCAAGCTATCGCCCGATCCGCGCGGTCTTCGCTGAAACGCTCGACAAGGCATCTGGCCTTGCGGGGGTGCGCGTAGCCGGTGTGATCCGCGAGAACGCTGCACCGATCAAGCAATACAATCCCGACCATCCGCTCGCAGATAGCGAGGGCAACATCTGGACCAGCCCGGTCGATGAGAACGCCGAGACGGTCGATATGCTCGAAGCCTCGCGCCAGTACCAGAACATGGTCGAGGCACTGTCCACCGCCAAGCAGCTGATGCTTGATACCCTGAGGATGAAGTGATGATCTCTTCGATTTCCAACACCGCCAAAATGCTCGCCCCCGGCGAAAAGGCTGGTTTCGCCTCTCTCGGTCAGGGCGATTTCCTCAAATTGATGACTGCACAGTTACAGCAGCAGGACCCGACCGCCCCGGTCGATAACAAGGAAATGCTCGCGCAGCTGGCGCAGTTCCAGTCGCTCGGCGGGATCAATGACATCAACACCACCCTGCAGTCACTCGGTACCAAGCTCGACGCTCTGATCGCTGCGCAAGCCGCAGCCAATGCCTCAAACCCCTCAACCCCAACGGGAGCATAAACCATGTCCTTCTACACCTCGCTCAACGGCCTCAAGAATGCCCAGACCGATCTTGGCGTAATCGCCCACAACATCGCCAATGTGGAAACCACCGGCTTCAAGAAAAGCCGCGTCGAGTTTTCCGACATTGTCGCAGGGTCCGCCTATTCCAACCCGAAGCTGATCCAGGGCATCGGCGCCACGGTGCAGGCAGTCAGCCAGAACTTCGCGCTGGGCCCGATCGAACAGACCGGCTCGGCGCTGGACCTGGCGATAAACGGCGACGGCTTCTTTGCCACCAAGGCCGCACTCACCGGGCAGGTCTATTTTACCCGCAATGGCAGCTTCACCATGAACGAGGCCGGCTTCGTCCATGACGGCGAAGACAACCGTCTGCAGGCCTTCCCGGTCGATGCAACCACAGGGGTCGCCACCTCGACCACCGCCCAGGACATCCAGGTGCCGCTGACCAACGGCGCGGGATCGAACTTCGCAGGACTCACCGTGCGCGATGACGGCAATGTCGTGGCGACCTACGCCGACGGCACCAACAGCTTTGTCGGCAAGATTGCGCTAGCCGCCTTCGTCTCGCCCACCGGCCTGCGTCAGGTCGGCTCGTCAAACTGGACCGCCAACGGCCTTTCCGGCGCCGCCAGCTATGGCGAGCCGGGCACCGGGCAATACGGCAAGCTGCTCTCCGGTGCGCTCGAACGCTCGAACGTCGACATTGCCGAGGAACTGGTCGGGCTGATAACTGCCCAACGCAATTTCCAGGCCAATGCCAAGGCAATCGATACTGCGACCCAAATTTCGCAAACCATAATCAACCTCAGGTCCTGATCCGGAAAGCCTGAGCCATGGACCGCCTGATCTACACTGCCGTCACCGGCATGAACGCCTCGATGGCGCGCCAGCGGATGATCGCCTCGAACATGGCCAACGCGCAGACCATCGGTTTCCGCGCCGAAATCATGGTGGCGACCCCGCAGATGCTGGTCGATCCGCTCGGCAATCCCCAGGTGCGTTCGATGACTGCGGGCTCGGTAACCGGGGCTTCGATGAAGGCCGGCTCGCTGGTGCAAACGGGCCGCGAGCTCGATGTCGCGCTGGAAGGCGATGCGCTGCTGACGGTTCAGGCGCCCGATGGCGGCGAAGCGTATACCCGGCGCGGCGATCTGACGGTTTCCGCGACTGGCCTGGTCGAAAATGGTGACGGCCTGCCGGTGATCGGCGAGAACGGGCCTTTGACTGTGCCGCTCGGCGCGCGGCTTTCGATTGCGCCGGATGGCTCGATCATGTCATCCAATCCGGATACCCCGGACGCGGCGCCCGTGCGGATCGAACGGCTCAAGCTGGTCTCGGCGCGCGGCTCGAAAATCGAGAAAGACCTGACCGGGTTGTTCCGGGCGCCCGCCGGGGGGGCCTTGCCGCTCAACGAAGACGCCCGTCTCATGCCGGGCGCGCTTGAACAGTCGAACGTCAATCCTTCCGAGGTGCTGGTCGAGATGGTCGAGGCCCAGCGGCTCTACGACATGCGCACCAAACTCGTTTCCACAGCCCGCGAGCTCGATGAGCGCGGCGCGCAGCTCATGCGCATGTCCTGACCCAGATATCCTGACGGAGTAACCCGCAATGCCAAGTTCCGCCCTCCACGTCGCCCGCACCGGGCTGGAAGCGCAAGACGCGCGTATGCGTGTCATTGCCAACAACCTTGCCAATGTCGGCACCAACGGCTTCAAGCGCGACCGCGCCAATTTCGCCACGCTCGCCTATCAGGATGCGCGGGTTGCGGGCCAGCAGTCATCCAATGAAACCACTTATGCCACCGGGCTTAATCTCGGCACCGGGGTAAGCATCCAGTCGACCAGCCGGATCGACACGCAAGGCGCGCTCAACACCACAGACAACCCGTTCGACCTTGCACTGGACGGTGCGGGCTACTTCCAGGTGCAACTGCCCGGCGGCCAGCTCGGCTATACCCGCGCCGGCAACTTCACCCGGTCTTCGGAGGGCCAGCTGGTCACTGCGCAGGGCTATGCGGTCTTGCCTGCCGTTACCGTTCCCGAAGGCGCGACTTCAATCACCGTCGGGCCTGATGGCACTGTCTCCGCGCTGGTTGCCGGCAACACTGAGCCACAGCAGCTCGGCCAGATCACAATCGCCGCTTTCGCCAATCCGGCAGGGTTGCAGGCGGCCGGCGACAACTTCCTGATGGAAACCGGCGCTAGCGGCGCGGCGCAGCTTGGCGCGGCGGGCGAAGGCGGGCGCGGCCACATCCG
>JANLSP010000193.1:0-3608 GCA_031362485.1 Novosphingobium sp. | reverse complement strand
GTCAGGGGCGGGTGAGTTTGTTCAGGCGCTTTGTCAGCCTGCGCAGACCCACCCCCAACCCCTCCCGCAGGCGGGAGGGGGGCTTTCTTGATCGAAGTCCGGCGTTCCTTGCGCTGCTTTTCCCAATCGGCATAACCGCCTGCGACAATATCCACCCGGCCCGAGCCATCCAGCCCCAAGGTCACCGTCACCGTGCGGTCGAGGAAGTCGCGATCATGGCTGACGATCAGCACGGTGCCATCATAATCCGCAATCACCTCTTGCAGCAGATCGAGCGTTTCCAGATCGAGATCGTTGGTCGGCTCATCCAGCACCAGCAAATTGGACTTGCGGGCAAATTCACGGGCCAGCAGCAGGCGCGAACGTTCGCCGCCCGATAGCGTGCCGATCTTGGCATCGACCATGCCGGGATCGAACAGGAAGTCCTTGAGATAGCCCTGAATGTGCGTGCGGATGCCGCGCACATCGACCCAGTCACCGCCCTCGGCCAGAATGTCGCGCACGCGCTTGTCAGGTTGCATCAGGCTGCGCTGCTGGTCGATCACTGTGCCCTGGAGGGTCTTGGCGAGCGTGATGGTGCCTTCGTCGGGTTCCAGCTCGCCGGTCAGCAGCCTGAGCAGCGTGGTCTTGCCCGAACCATTCGCGCCGACCACGCCGATGCGGTCGCCCCGCGTGATGCGCAGGGAGAAAACCTTGATGATCCGCCGCCCGCCGAATGATTTGTTCACCCGGTCGGCAACGATCACCGCCTTCGTTTTGCTGTCATCACTGGCAAGTTGCAGCTTGGCCGCGCCTTGCGGACCCAGCATTGCGGCGCGCGCGGCGCGCATTTCCCAAAGCTTTTCCAGCCTGCCCTGATTGCGCTTGCGCCGCGCCGTAACGCCGCGCTCGAGCCAGTGCGCCTCCAGCTTGAGCTTGGCGTCAAGCTTTTCGCCCGCGCGGGCTTCCTCGGCAAAGACCGCATCTTCCCAAGCTTCATACCCGCCGAACCCGACTTCCTTGCGGCGCAGACTGCCCCGATCCAGCCACAGTGTCGCCTTGGTCAAACGGGTTAGGAACGTACGGTCATGGCTGATGACCACGAACGCGCCCTTGTAACGCGAAAGCCAGTCTTCAAGCCAATCGATCGCCGCCAGATCGAGGTGATTGGTCGGCTCGTCGAGCAGCAGCAAGTCCGGCTCGGAAGCGAGCGCCCGGCACAGCGCCGCCCGCCGCCGTTCGCCGCCGCTGGCGCTTTCCGCGTCGCGCGACAGATCGATGCCGAGCTGGCCGGCGATTGCTTCCACTTCGTGGCGCGGCGGTGCGCCGGGCTCGTGCAGGGCGAAATCCATCAGTGTGGCAAAGCCCGTGAAGAAGGGGTCCTGCTCAAGCACGATCACTCGGGTGCCCGGCTGGATTGAGCGTTTGCCCTTATCGGCCTCCACTTCGCCGGCGATCAGCCGCAACAGGGTGGTCTTGCCAGCGCCGTTGCGCCCGATCAGCGCCAGCCGGTCGCGCGGGGCGATGTGGAGGTCCAGCCCCCGAAACAGCCAGCCATTGCCCTGGAGCAGGCCAAGGTCTTCCCAGCTGAGGATTGGTGCGGCGGCCATGGCGGATCGCCCCTAGCGGCGAAGCCGCCAATTTGACAAGCGCCGCATTCACATCTTGTTCAAGCCCGGATGCTTAGGCAAGGCGGCAACATGAAGACATATCTCATCTTTCCCGCAGTCGCTCTCGCCCTCGCGATTCCCGCGCTCAGTTCGTTTGCCCAGCCGAACGGCGAGCAAACGCAGGTGCGCAAGGACATGCGGGCGGGCAATGTCCGATCCTTGCGCGAGATCGAGGAGCGCGTTTTGCCGACCATGCCCGGAACGCAATATCTCGGTCCCGAATACGATCCCGCCGCAATGGCCTACCGGCTCAAATTCATCCGCGAGGGGCGTGTTATCTTCGTTGATGTCGATGCGCGCTCGGGCACAGTGCTGGAACAGAAGCGCTAAGTGCACTTGCTTGACGCTTGTCCGCTTTCGCCCCATGTGAATCGCTGAACCAAAGGGAATAACAGGCGATGCGCATCCTGATAGTCGAGGATGAACCAACCCTCGGCAAACAGCTCAAATCAACGCTCGAGCAGAACGGCTACGCGGTCGATCTTTCGGTCGATGGCGAGGACGGACATTTCCTCGGGAGCACCGAGGAATATGACGCGGTGATTCTCGATCTTGGCCTTCCGGAAATCGATGGGCTGACCGTGCTCGGCATGTGGCGGCGCGAGGGGCGCAAGTTCCCGGTGCTGGTGCTCACCGCGCGCGACAGCTGGTCGGACAAAGTTGCTGGGCTCGATGCCGGCGCGGATGACTATCTCGCCAAACCATTCCAGACCGAGGAGCTAATCGCCCGCTTGCGCGCGCTGATCCGCCGCGCTTCTGGCAATACGAGTTCGGAACTGACCGCTGGCGATGTGCGGCTGGATACCCGCTCTGGCCGGGTGACGCTCGACGGCGAGCCAGTCAAGCTGACCGCGCAGGAATACAAGCTGCTGTCCTACCTGCTCCACCACAAGGGCAAGGTGGTTAGCCGCACCGAATTGATCGAACATATCTACGACCAGGATTTTGACCGTGATTCCAACACGATCGAGGTCTTTGTCACGCGCATCAGAAAGAAGCTGGGCGCCGATGTGATCACCACCATCCGTGGCCTCGGTTACAGCCTCGACGATCCCGCCGCCGGCAGCCGCGGCTGACGCTTCGGCATTGGTGTCCGCAGGGGCACCGACCGATGCGCCGGCTGGGGATGCTCCGGCTGACGGCGTGCCAGTCATGGCCCGGCACACGGGCTCGCTCTCCACCCGGATCATGATGATTGCTGCCGGCTGGATCATCGTCTTGCTGACGGTCGGCGGATTCGCACTTGATCGCACGCTGACTGGCCTGATTACCCGCAATTTCGATGTGCAGTTGGGCTATATGCTGACCGGAATGGTCGGTTCTGCCGAGATCGGTCCGGATGGCGAGGTGTTCTTCAACCGGCCGCTGGGCGATCAACGCTTCCTCGAGCCGAACAGCGGCCTCTATTGGCTGATCCGCGCCAAGGGTCATGAAGACTTCGCCTCGCGTTCGCTGTGGGATGGCAATCTCGCGCTGCGCACCGGCCATTTCGACAGCGAGCCGCACGCGTATGACAGCGATCAGCGCGCGCGAGAGCCGCTGCGCATCATGGAGCGGTCGATTATCCTGCCGGGCAGCGAGACCCAATGGCAGTTCGCCGTCGCTGCGAGCAGAGCGGAGCTTAACACGCAAATCCGCCAGACGCGCTCTATCCTGGCCTACAGCTTCATTATTCTGGGTCTGGGCCTGTTCTCGATGGCGGCGCTGCAAACCTGGTATGGCCTGGGGCCGCTGCGCCGCGTGCGGCTGGCAATAAAGCAGATGCGCACCACTGGCACGAATCGGGTGACCGAGCCGTTGCCGCTCGAAGTCCAGCCGATGGTTGAGGAACTCAACGCGCTGCTCGCCCACACCGAGCGCCAGGCCGAGGAAGCGCGCACCCACGCCGGCAATCTCGCCCATGCGCTGAAGACGCCGCTAACGGTGGTGATGAACGCCGCCACCGCCAAGGCCCCTGAT
>JANLSP010000142.1:0-6736 GCA_031362485.1 Novosphingobium sp. | reverse complement strand
TTGATGCTGCAAAAGACGAAAAGAAAAGTGAGTTGTCGGACAAAGTCGACGAAGGCTCTGCTAACGACATCGCATGGTTTTCTGTAGTAAAAGTTGAAAATAGTGACTGGCCGACTAGAGATAGTCGTCCGTCTATAAAATTACTAGAAGAAGTAGTAATATTTATGCTGTTAGAAGAGCCTTCGTCGACTTTGTCCGACAACTCACTTTTCTTTTCGTCTTTTGCAGCATCAACATTTTGCGTCTCTCTCTGGAGGGGGTGGTTGGCCCAATCGGCATGGATAGCCTTATTTTCAGTTTCAATTGCCTTAGAGCCTGATTCATAATTATCCGGCATGATTTCATAGTCTTGCGATACGGCGCGCGAAGAGCTGGATTGAAGCGATGAACAGCCATGCGGTTGCCGAGCCGATGGTCTGTTCGAAGTCCTTTGCGAGGCGACGGTTGCGGTTCAGCCAAGCGAGGGTTCGCTCGACGACCCAGCGGCGCGGGAGAACCACGAAGCCCCTTGCGGCATCGGAGCGTTTGACGATCTCGACGGTCCATTTGCCGATCCGGCGCAGCGCGTCCCTGAGCTTGTCTCCAGCATAGCCGCCATCGGCGAAGACATGACGCAGCCACGGGAAGCGGCGGATTATCTCAGCGAGCACCAGCGGCGCGCCATCGCGGTCCTGGATATCAGCGGTGTGGACCACCGCGTGGACCAGATTGCCCTCGGTGTCGGTCAGGATGTGGCGCTTGCGCCTCTTGATCTTCTTGCCCGCGTCGTAGCCCCGAGGTCCGCCGCTTTCCGTGGTTTTGACGCTCTGACTGTCGATTAATCCGGCACTGGGTGACGCCTCGCGGCCCGTCCCTTCGCGGGCTATCAGCAGCAGGGCATGATTCAGCGAGAGCCACAGCCTGTTGTCCCGCCACAGGTAGAACCAGCGCCGCACCGTCGAGACCGGCGGAAAGCAGGGCGGCAGCATTCTCCAAGGCAGGCCGCCACGCAGCAGATACAGGATCGCCTCGACAATCCGTCTGAGCGGCCACTTGCGCGGGCGGCCCACATGCGATGCTGGCGGAAAGAACGGCTCCAGCAGTGCCCATTCGGCATCGGTCAAATCGCTTGGCAAAGCCAGTTCCGCACGGGCATATTGCGCCCGAGTGGTATCGGTCCACATCGTTGATCTCCGGAAGTTTTCGCAAAAACCCCTGAATCAATGACCTGGGCTCGCGTCAAGCTAACCCGCTGATACCACTCAACTTAATTTCGGATCAGGCTCTAAGGCTGGCCATCCTGACTATCTGCCCGCCGTCGTGTGCCGAGTCGGCTTGCCACGTTCCGCTAGCGAGGGCCGAACGTGCGAGCGGACCAGCGGGAACGTTTCGCTCCAGGTCGAGGCGGGCAAGATATGGAACGGCAAACGCTAGCTGCAAAAGCCGATCCCTTGCGGCGTTCGTCCTCGCCTGGCCCTTGTCCATATCGCTAAGCCGGTGCCGAAGTTGCCATCTGGTCAGAGTCTATTCTCGCCGCATCTTGCAGAAGCAACTGTTCGCTGATCTGACCGGTCGGGGCGTCGATTTCTGATGCCTACACATCAACCCATTTGCCGAATCCCGGACGGTGGCCGGATGAGCTTGAAAGAAAATAGCGCGCCGGTTCATAGTGATTTTCGGCAGTGAACGGTGCGCTGAAGTGATCGCCGACCAGATCATCGCGCACGAAAAAGGCATTCACGCCTGCCAGCGAGCAGCCGACCAGCATATAGCCCTTGCTTCTTCCAAGTGCCTCCAGCGCGCCGAGCGACGCGCCGGAAAAGTTGCTGCCGTCCCAGACCATTCCCGGATCGTGCGCGACGGTTTTGCGCACATGTGGCGGCAGGGCGGCGTTGTATTCGATCACGACAAGCCGGGGCTTGATTGTTTTGATCGTGTCCCAGATCCAGTAGTCGATGGTGTCGATATCAATCGAGAGCATATCAAGTTCGCCCTCGCCCGCCAGCTCGGCGATCAGGGCATCGGCGTTTTCGACGGTGATATAGCTGTTCACGATCTTGACCGCGTAGCCGGCAAAATGCCGGGCCGCAGCAGCAGCGCTCTGCGCCGATCCTTCAATCCAGGCGCCGCTCCAGCCCTGCAGCACCAGGTAAGTGCTGTTGCATTCCAGGCCTTCCTCGACGCCGAATTCGATGAAGCGCCGCTGGCTCGTGCCGATCCGGGCGAAGACTTCGGCGATCATGCCGTCCTCGTGGTTCTGCGAATAGACCTTGTAGCCGGATGCGAGCAGCCGCAACGGATCGTTGAATCTGGGCGTTTCTCGCAGGGTCTGCAGCGTATGTTCACAATGGATCTGGCGCAATAATGCGGCGGACTGGATTGCGGCATCGGCCCCGGCACGCAGTTTGCGGGTGAAGTCTCTTATTCGGGCAAGCATCGATCTAATTCCGTAATGCAGGTGGGCCATGCTCTAGCCGGGAATTTCGCAGTCGCATATCGACATATGCAATGCCGCAGGCCAAAGGCGCGGGTGAGCCAAGGTGATATATTCCGATGAATGCTGATACTCCATGCCCGGTCGATGTGATCTATCTCGCGGCCTGTTCGCGCGATGCCCGGCTGACCCGCATCTGCCTTGCCAGCATCCGTTATTTCTATCCAGATGTGCCGATCCGGATTTTGGCCGGCGACATTTTGCAGCGTGGGCTGGCAAAGGAGCTGAAGCAGCACTGGAATGTAGATGTCGCCGATCTGCCGGTGGGCGATTTTGGCTGGGGCTTCGTCAAGTTGGAGCCGCTGTTTGGCCCCAAGGGGCAGCGCTTCATGGTCTGCGATGTCGATACCGCCTTCACCGGCCGGGTGCTTGACGAACGCGCCAAGAGCGATGCACCGTTCTGGGTCGATAACGAATATCTGTCCGACGACGATTTCAAACGGCTTTATTTCGACTGGGAAAAGCTATCGGCGCTGGATCCCGACGTGCAATCGGCGCAGCGTGCATTCAATGTCGGCCAGTGGTTCGGTGAGGCCGGGCTGGTCGAGCGGGATCTGTTTGATGACTGGCTCGAATGGACCCTGCCGCGCCGCCTCAAATATCCCGACTTGTTCATGGGTGGCGATCAGGGCGTGATGAATTACGTTGTGCTGAAGAAAGAGGCCTTCGCCGGGCTGCGGATCGAGCGGGCCGAACTGATGCGCTGGCCGGGCTACGGCATGAAGGACCTGGGGCCGGAGGCGGTGAAGAGTGGCACGGCCCCGGCGCGGGTGATTCACTGGGCCGGGATGAAGGCGATCTTCCTGCACAACATGGTCGGAGGCGATCTGCTGCAGTTCTATGAGGATTTCTACTATTCCCGCATGCCCATCGGCCGGGTCAGGCGGCGGCTGGCGCTGTGGCGGCATGTGTGGATACACTGGAGCTTCAACGCTTTCAGGCCGTTCCGCCTCGCTTTTGGCAAATGGCGCGACCGGGTTGCCCCACGCCAGCCATCGACCAGGCTGGTCAAGCAGGACATGCCGGCATGAAGCAGACAGTGAGGCGACTGCTGTCTGGGCTGGGCTATCGCATCGAGGGCACGCGTTATACGCCGCGCCAGCTGTTCGATGCGGGCGCGCTGCGTAATCTGGAACTGGGCGATGTCATCTGCCGCCACATGTTCGAACGTGGCGAGGACTGTGTCTTCATCCAGGTCGGGGCCTATGATGGCTTATCAACCGACCCCTTGCGCAAATATATCGCACGATGCGGCTGGCGCGGGGTGATGCTCGAGCCGCAGCCGGGGCCAGCCAGCCGCTTGCGCGAACTCTATCCCGAAGGCAGCGGGATCACCATCCTGGAAGCGGCGGTGGATGGCGAGCGCGGAACGCGCAGCCTCTACACGGTTGAATCCGATGCCCTGCCCAAATGGGCAGGCGGCATGGCCTCGTTCGACAAGGACCACATCGTCAAGCACGACTACCTGATCCCTGGTATTGCCAAAATGGTGCGCGAGCTGCAGGTCCCGGCGATCATTTTCGACGACGTGTTGCCGCATCTGCCGGGGGATCGCCTAGATCTGTTGCAGATCGATGCCGAAGGCGCCGATGGCTATATTCTCTCGCTGTTCCCGTTCGATCGGCTGAAGCCTGCCATCGTCCATTGGGAAATCAAGAATATGACGCGCGACAAGCAGGAAGCCGCGCTCGATCTGATGCTGAGCCACGGCTACCGGATAGCCCGTTCGGGCGGCGAGGACATGCTCGCGGTTCTGGAGAAGGCCGCATGAGCCTGCTGCCCACTGCCACCCGGCTCACCGAAAAGCTGCCCCGTGTGTTGCGCCGCCACAAGCTGATGAAGGCGTGGATGGCGCTTACTGGCGAAAGCCCGGTGCAGCTTGTCAGCATCCGCGAAGGAGCGCGCGCCTATGCCGACATGAGCGATGGCTTCATGCGCCTGATTCCGATCGAGGGAGGCTATGACGATGATTTCTTCCGCGTCGCCGATATGTTCATGGGGCCGGGGGCGACCTTCCTCGATGTCGGCGCCAACTTCGGCCTGCTGAGTTTCGGGCTGGCGGGCCGCCACGGCGGGGAGATCGATTGCCATTTGTTCGAACCCAATCCCCGGCTGGTCGGGATTATCAAGCGCAGCCGCGCGCTCTACCCGCAGATGCTCTGCACGGTGAACCCGGTGGCAGTATCGGACCACGCCGGCGAGGTGCGCTTTTCGCTCAATGACCAGCAGAGCGGCGTCTCGCACATCAGCACGGCCGACGAATCCGGCGGCATCGTGGTGCCGGCGGTCACGCTGGATGGCTATCTCGCCGACAATGGGCTGGAGCGGGTTGAGCTGCTTAAAATCGATGTCGAAGGCTTCGAGCTGTCCGCTTTGCGCGGGGCCGAAGCCAGCTTGCGCAGCCGCCGCATCGAGTCAGTATATTTCGAATATTTCGAGAAATATCTCATCCGCGTCGCGCCGCCCGAAGAACTGATCGATTTCCTGAGCGCGACGGGCTTTGTCACCTGCTTTTGCCGCTCCTGGGATATCGGCTCACGCGGCAAGCCCAGCCACACGATCAAGGCAGGCCTTCCCGGCCACGGACTCGAACTGCTGCCAGTTGAAAGCTTCGTGCGCCCGGCGATGACCGATTTGCTAGCCGTGCCGAGCGAAAACCTGACAAGGCTGGCATGAAACTCTCGGTCATCATCTGCACCCACAATCCGCGGGCAGACTATCTGTCGCGCACGCTTGCAGCCCTGGCTGCGCAAACTCTGGCGCAGGCGGACTGGGAACTTTTGATCATCGACAATCGCAGCGAAGTGCCGGTGGCGGGGCGGTTTGACCTGGGCTGGCGGCCCGACGTGCGGTTCGTGCGCGAGGACAAGCTTGGCCTGACCCCAGCGCGGCTGCGCGGGATTCAGGAGGCCAGCGGCGATCTGCTCGTCTTCGTCGATGACGATAACGTGCTCGATTCCGACTATCTCGAAACAGCCCTGCGCATTGCCAGTGAGCGGCCCTGGCTGGGTGCATGGAGCGGACAATGCCGTTCGGAATTCGAGGCACAGCCCGAAGAGTGGACCCGGCGCTATTGGGGTAGTCTGTGCATCCGCATCTTTGACCGCGATGTCTGGTCCAACCTGCCGCGCCTGCCCGCGACCATGGCGGCGGGTGCCGGGCTTTGCCTGCGCAAGGCTGTCGGCGCGGAATATCTGCGACTGCACGAGAGCGGCGCGCGCCCGCTTGAGATGGACCGGACAGGCAGTTCGCTGCTGTCTGGCGGCGACAACGATCTGGCCGCCTGCGCCTGCGATATCGGCATGGGGCAGGGCCTCGTCGCCGATCTAAAGCTGACCCACCTGATCTCGCAGGGCCGCACCACGCTGGATTATCTCGCGCGCCTGGCCGAGGGCATCTATTTTTCCGCCGTGGTCATCGCCCACATGCGCGGCGAGATTTATGAGGTGAACAGCTACCGGGTGCGGGCGCGCGACACCTTGCGGGCGTTTGCCAACCGGGGGCCGCACCGCAAAATCGCGCTGGCGGTGCTGCGCGGCAGGCGCAAGGGCCTGGCCTTCCTCGCCCAGCTGCCCAGCGCCGCGCCGGGGCAATAGCCATGCGGCGGCTGGCCCTGTTCCTGTTTTCCCACCGGCTTCTCGCGCTGGCGCGCTGGGACGCGCATTTCCTGCTGGTCCGGCTGATCAATTTCCTCACCGACCAGCAGCGGCAAATCCGCCAGTTCCTCGCCACCCGCAGCAGCCCGGTCTATCTCAATCTCGGCTCGGGCCCACGCGGTAAGGATAACGCGCATTGGGTCAATATCGACGGGTACAAAGACCAGAACGTCCACTTCCGGCTCGACTTCTCGCGCGCCCTGCCGTTTTCCGACCAAGCGTTTGACGGCGCCTTTTGCGAACACGTCATCGAGCATTTCACTTACGAGGATGGCCGGGGGGTCTGCGCCGAGATCAATCGGGTCCTGCGCCCGGGCGGCGTGTTTCGCATCATTGTTCCCGATGCCGAACTGATTGTGCGTGCCTATATCGATGACCCGGTCAAATTGGCAGCCTATCGCGGGCCGGAGGGTGCAACGGGCATGCAGGCGGTCAACGACCTGTTTCGCCAGCGTTATGAGCACCAGTTTCTCTATGATTTTGCGACCATGGAGAAGATGCTCCTCTCCGCTGGGTTTTCCCAGGTTTCGCGCTGCAAGCCCAGCGAGGGTCAGTGCGGAGATCTGCTGATCGACGACGAGAAATACGCCTGGGAAAGTCTCTATGT
>JANLSP010000140.1:0-8340 GCA_031362485.1 Novosphingobium sp. | reverse complement strand
CCATCAGGCCGGGCATTTCGGTCTCGGCAATCCGGATTTCGGCGCGGCCAAAGTCGGCCAGGCCGATATCGGCAATTACATAGTCCTTGGTCTGGTCGATCACGCTGGCCACGGGGGGGACACTCCTGCTGAAATTAATAGTTCCTGCACCGCATACGGAAAAGGGCGGCGCTGTTGCAAGCGCCGCCCTTAGCCTCCTGGAGGGTCTGAGGCAAATATAAAGAAGTCTTTATATCATGCCACATTCATGGGCGTGCATAGGCCAGTTCCGGTCCGGCGCGCTCGCCAAGCAGCTGGTCCGCCGCTTCCACCAGCACCTCATGCCCGCGCATCACGGCCAGATCGCGCGTCACCATCTTGAGATCGTGGCAGCTGAGCCAGGGATGCCCCTGGCCATAGGCATTGGCCATGACCGTGCTGATCGTGTCGAGCGCACGGGCCGAGCCGACATATCCGTGGCGCTCGGCCAGGTTGGCGCGCAATTGATCGCTGGCCTGATTAAGCTCGGACAAGTGGTTGGTTGTGAAGGTGCCATATTCGGCAGAGAAATTGTCAGCCGTTGTGCGGCAACGCAGGCTGGTCACCATCAGCATGATATCGAGCCGGCGCAGTTTTTCGGCATTGCCCGACGCTCCCGAAGCCTGCGCTGGCGTTGCTGCGCCCAGAACAGCGGCAGCTGCAGCGGCGAGGCTGATTGCCAGTCTGAAGGTCTTGCGTCCACGGGACGCTGCGGTCCCCCCATTATGTGTCATGTGCAGTCTCCCCGCGATCAATTTCGCCGGGACAGCTTCGCACTTGCTCCTTTACGAATTCTTGAAGCGTCTCAGTAAAGCGAAATTTACCAAGCCCCGTTGCAGCCGGGCAACAGGGCCCTATATCGAAGCGCGTTCAACAGGCACTCTCGGAAAGGATGCGTAGATGACCATCGCAACAGGCAGTTCGATTCCCGACGTCAAAATGATGAAGGCGGGTGAAGGCGGCAACGAAGCCGTACAGACAGCGGACTATTTCAAGGGCAAGCGGGTTGCGCTGTTTTCGGTCCCCGGGGCATTCACACCGACATGCTCGGCCAAGCATCTGCCGGGATATGTCGAGCAGGCCGCCGCATTGAAGGCAAAGGGCATCGACGAGATCGCTTGCACCGCAGTCAATGATGCTTTTGTCATGGGCGCATGGAACGTCGCCAGCGGCTCGAAGGACATCACCATGCTGGCCGATGGCAATGGAGATTTTGCCAAGGCCGTGGGCCTTGAGCTTGACCTGACAGGCGGCGGGCTCGGCCACCGTGGCCAGCGTTTCTCGATGGTGATCAATGATGGCCAGGTCGAACAGCTCAATGTCGAGGCGGCAGGCGAGTTCAAGGTGAGTTCGGCGGAGCACATGCTCTCGCAGCTTTGAGCGCAGTCCGGACAGAAAACGGGGCGCGCAGACTTGCTCTGCGCGTCCCTTTTAACATGTGCATTGATCAAATCAGGGCGCGTAACCCAGCAGCGACTTCAGCTCGACATATTCGTGGAAGCCCGCCTCGCCCCATTCGCGCCCGTTGCCGCTGCGCTTGTAGCCGCCGAAAGCGCCGTGGAAATCGAAGCCGCCATTGAGACCGATCCAGCCCGCGCGCAGCCGCCGACCAACTGCGCGGCAAGTATCGAGGTCAGCGCCATCGACATAACCGGCAAGGCCGAAGTTTGAATCGTTGGCAATTTCCACTGCATGGTCGAGATCATCATAGCCAATCATGCACAGCACCGGCCCGAAGATCTCCTCGCGGGCAATGCGAGTGCTATTGTCCGTCACGAAAACAGTGGGCTTGACGTACCAACCCTTGTCCAGCCCATCAGGCCGCCCCAGTCCGCCCGCGATCAGCCGCGCGCCTTCGTCGAGGCCGATCTGGATGTATTCCTGGATGATGTTGTACTGTCCCTTGGAGACCACCGGGCCCATCGCGAAATTGCCCCTGGGATCGCCGACAGTGACGCCCTCAGCAGCGGTGCGCGCGGCAGCAATGGCTTCCTCCATGCGGGCATTGGGCACCAGCAGGCGCGATCCGGCGCTGCAGGTCTGGCCTGAATTACCCATCATGCCCGCGGTGGCCCCGGCAACCTTTTCGGCCATCATGGCGTCATCGAGCACGATATAGGCGCTCTTGCCGCCAAGCTCGAGGCCGACGCGCTTCACCGTCTCGGCCGCGTCCTTCGATATCTGCACGCCGACCGGCTCGGAGCCGGTGAACGAGATCATGTCGACTTCCTGATGCGTCGTCAGCGCTGTTCCCAGCACTGCGCCCGAACCCTGCACCATGTTGAACACACCCGCCGGAACCCCGGCCTCGTGCAAGATTTCGGCGAGGATCGCTGCTGAATAAGGCGCAAGTTGCGGCGGCTTGAGGATCATCGTGTTGCCGGTGGCCAGCGCCGGGAAGATTTTCACGCAGGTCTGGTTCATCGGCCAGTTCCAGGGCGTAATCAGTCCGCAAACGCCGATCGGCTCCCGCACCAAAAGCGTCGCGCCCTTGGCCTCCTCGAACTTGAATTCCCGCAGCACCTCGATCGCGGTCTGCAAATGCCCGGCGCCGAGACCGACATGGAAACCACCAGCCAGCGCGGAGGGCGCGCCCATTTCCTCGAGAATGGCATCGCCCAGTTCGGCCTGCCGCTTGGCGTATTCGGCCTGAATAGCAAGCAGCAGGTCGAGCCGATCCTCACGCGTCGTCTGCGACCACGATCCGAAGGCAGCCCGTGCCGCAGCGACGGCCTTGTTGATATCGGCCACCGATCCTAGCGATATCCTCCCTGAAACTTCTTCCGTCGCAGGATTGATCACTTCGCCGATCCTCGGCTCGACCGGGTCGACGAATTTGCCGTTGATGTAGAACTTGAGATATTCGCGCATGGGAGCCTCTCCAGACTTGTTTTCCGGCTGTTAGCCCATGGCGAGAACCGCGCAAGCCCTTAGGTCATGTAAAGCGTCAACCAGCGCGCTACCATGGCCGGCCGATCGAGCCCTTCACACTCTACCGTGACTTCAAGCTCTTCGCGGTAGCGCCCCGGTCCGGCCTCGGTGATCGCCGCGACCTTGAAATGGCCCCTGATCCTGCTGCCTGATCGCACTGGCTGCACCCAGCGCAGATGTTCGATGCCGTAGTTCACACCGACGCGCAGGCCCGGAAACCGTTGCCGGGGTGGCGTGCTGGTCCGCAAGGGAACCAGCAGCGAGAGGACCAGGAAACCGTGGGCAATAGTCCCGCCGAATTCGGTGGCGCCGGCAGCTTGCGGATCGACATGGAGGAAATTCCAGTCCTGCGTGCAATCGGCAAACTGGCTGATGATCGCCTGATCGACTTCCAGCCAATCCGAAACATAGGTCCTGCCAGTCTCGGCGGCGATAAACTCTGCGATCTCTTGCTTCATTCTCTTCTCCTGCATCAACTCCGCGGCAAGCGGCGCATCGGCTCTGCCCCGTTTGCCTTTTCGCACCGTGCGTCCTATACTAGCATCCAACGCCCCGGCCAGCGCAGTCGCCTCACGCGACATGCTTCTGCCGGGGTTTGCCGTTTTTGTGCATCCCAAGGAATTCCCATGTCCCGTCGCCGCCAGATTTACGAAGGCAAGGCCAAGATCCTTTACGAGGGCCCCGAACCGGGCACTTTGATCCAGTATTTCAAGGATGATGCCACAGCCTTCAATGCCCAGAAAAAGGGCACGATCCAGGGCAAGGGCGTGATCAACAATCGCATCAGCGAATATGTCTTCACGCGGCTTTCGCACATCGGCATCCCCACCCATTTCATCCGCCGGCTCAACATGCGCGAGCAGCTGATCCGTCAGGTAGAGATTGTGCCGATCGAGGTTGTCGTGCGCAATGTTGCGGCCGGCTCGATCAGCAAGCGCCTTGGCATTCCCGAAGGTGAGCCGCTGCCGCACACGCTCATCGAATACTATTTCAAAGACGATGCGCTGGGCGATCCGATGATCGCGGAAGAGCATATTGCCTGCTTCGGCTGGGCAACCAATGAGGAAATGCAGGACATTTCCGCAATGGCCATTCGGGTCAACGATTTCCTCTGCGGTATGTTCGCCGCGATCAACATCCGCCTGATCGACTTCAAGCTGGAGTTCGGCCGCATTTGGGAAGGTGACTACAGCCGGGTTATCCTGGCCGATGAGATCAGCCCGGACGGCTGCCGCCTGTGGGACATGACCACGGGAGAAAAGCTCGACAAGGACCGCTTCCGCCGTGATCTCGGCGGCGAATCGGAAGCCTATCAGGAAGTCGCCCGGCGGCTTGGCCTGCTTCAGGAAGACGAGGCTGGTAGCGAAGTTCTCGACCTCTCGATGCATCGGAAACTGCGGGGCAAATAAGACCTTCGGGGCTGAACTCCATGGCAAATGATCCGGCTGGCGAGGTCATCGAATTCTGGCAAAATGCCGGACCGAAAAGATGGTTCGCCAGGGACGATGCATTTGACGCCGCGATCCGGTCGCGCTTCGAGGCAATGCACCATGCCGCTGCGCGCGGCGAACTGGCTAGCTGGGCCACGCATTGGCAAGGCAGCCTCGCGCTGATCCTGCTGCTCGATCAGGTTCCGCGAAACCTCTATCGTGGATCGGGCCACGCTTTTGCCACTGACCCGCTCGCGCTCAGCATTGCCCGCGCGGCCATCGCCAGTGGGCAGGACCGCGAGACACCAGCCGAACTCAGGGTTTTCTTCTATATGCCGTTCGAACATTCCGAACGGCTCGAGGATCAGGATCGCTGCATCGCACTGTGCGCGGCGCTCGATACCGAAGGTAGCGAATGGTCGCGCTGGGCAGTTTTGCACCGCGAAATCATCGCGGCCTTTGGTCGGTTTCCCCATCGCAACGCTTCGCTGGGCCGCGCGACGACTCCCGAGGAGCAGGACTTTCTGGATTCGGGCGGGTTCAGCGGCTGAGCACGACTTGCGCTTGCCCAGATCCCGACAATCCGCCACCCTTCCTGCAATGCGCCGCCTCGTTTCGTTTCTCGTCGCCATCCTCTCGCTATCGGCCTGCGCCCCGCAGGTCGAAAGGCTTGCTAGTGCCGCAGTGCCCCAGCGCGAAAGGCCGGTCTGGGCATTCGAGGCAAGCGACATCCCGGTAGATCCCGCCTACCGCTTTGGCCGGCTGGAAAATGGCATGCGCTATGTCATCCGTCAGAACGCAACGCCAAAGGGTACCGCACTGGTTCGGATGGAAGTTGCCGCGGGCTCGCTCGACGAAGACGACAGCGAGCGCGGCTTTGCGCATTTCGTCGAGCATATGGCGTTCAATGGCTCCACCAATGTTCCCGAGGGCGAAATGGTGCGGCTGCTTGAACGCGAAGGGCTGGCCTTCGGGGCGGACACCAATGCCTCGACCAGTTTCGAGCGCACCACCTACATGCTCGATCTGCCGCGCAATGATCCGGTGCTGCTCGGCACTGCGCTGATGCTGATGCGTGAAACCGCAAGCGAGCTGAACTTCGCGCCAGAGGCCGTCGCGCGCGAACGCGGGGTGATCCTGGCCGAGCGGCGCGAGCGCAACACCTGGCAATTGCGCAATCTCGAGGCGCAGATGGCCTTCCTCAATCCCGAGGCGCGCTATGCGCAACGCTTGCCGATCGGCAAGGTGGAGGCGCTGAATGGTGCCACCGCGGAAGGGCTGAAGACTTTCTGGCAGCGCAGTTATGTGCCGCAGAAAACCACCATCGTGGTCATCGGCGATTTTGCGCCCGAGGCGGTCGAAGCAGCGATCCGGGCGCGTTTTGGCACCTGGCAGGCCTCCCCCGCACCGCCACAGCCATCGGGAGGTCCGATCGATCCCGCACGGCAGGGCCAGACGGAGATCTACCTCGACCCGGCAATGTCCGAGCGGATCATCGCCTCACGCCATGGCCCATGGCAGTATGAGCCCGACACCATTGCCCAGCGCGAAGAAGGCGTTCTGCGCCAGATGGGCTATGCCATGTTCAACCGGCGCCTGCAGCGCGTGGCACGGCTCGAAGATGCGCCGTTTCGCGATGCCGGCCTCGGCACCGGAGAGGCCTTCAAGTCCGGCCGCACCACCAATCTTGTAATTGATGTTGTCGACGGAAAATGGCGGCGCGGGCTCACTGCCGCAGCGCTGGAATATCGGCGCGCCTTGCGTTTCGGCTTTTCCAGGGCCGAAGTCGCCGAACAGGTCGCCAACTTGCGCACGGCGCTCGAAAACGAAGCCTCGTCGGCTGCCACGCGCAGCCATGGCGCGCTGGTCAACGCCGTCTTCGCGCTTTTGCGGGACGATACCGTGCCAGCAACGCCGCAAGACGCGCTGTCCCGGTTTACCGCCTTTGCCGCCCGGATCGTGCCTAAATCCGTGTTGGCCGCGATGAAGCGCGATGCCGTGCCGTTGATCAATCCGCTGCTCCGTTTGCAAGGCCGGCGTGAGGTCGCGGGCGGCACTGCGGCGATCAGGGCGGCATGGGATGATGCCATGCGCCTGCCGCTGGCGCGTGAGCGCAGCGCCGATAGCGCTGCTTTTGCCTATACCGGGTTTGGCCCCGCAGGCGCCGTTGTCAGCGACACCCGCGAGCCGCTGCTGGGCATACGGACTTTGCGCTTTGCCAATGGCGTTGCGCTCAATCTCAAGCACACCGATCTCGAAAAGGAGCGCATCCTCGTCCAGTTGAGCATTGACGGCGGCGACATGCTGAACACGCCCGCGCAGCCGCTCGTCACCGAAATGGCGGGTTGGCTCGCCAGCGGCGGCCTTGGCAAGCACAGCCAGGACGAGCTGCAATCGATCCTTGCCGGCCGCACGGTCTCGCTCAATTTCGACAGCAATGCTGACAGCTTTGTCTCCACCGCCCAGACCACAACGCGCGATCTTGAGTTGCAGCTTCAGGTGTTGGCTGCATTGGTCACTGACCCCGGCTATCGTTCCGAAGGCGAGCTGCGCTATCGCCAGGCGACCAACAACTTCTTTGCCCAGCTGCGCGCCACGCCGCAATCGGCATTGAGCAACGCGATTGGCGGAATTCTCTCCGACGACGATCCACGCTTCACGCTCCAGCCGGTAGAGGTCTATCGCAAGCTCACTTTTGCCCAACTCAAGGCGGGCATCGGCGACCGGCTGGCCAAGGGCGCAGTCGAGATCGGCCTTGTCGGCGATTTTGATGAGGAAGTGGCCACTGCACTGGTCGCGCGGACATTCGGCGCTCTGCACCCGCGCGAGCCCACTTTCCAGCCCTATACGGAGCAGCGCGAGCGCGCCTTCACCGCAAACCCCAAACCCCGGGTGATCCGGCATACCGGTCCAGCCGACCAGGCGTTGCTCCGGCTGACCTGGAAAACCCGCGACGACAGCGATCCGGTGGAGAGCCTTCGGTTGTCACTGCTCGAACGGCTGGTGCGCATCAAGCTGACCGAAAGCCTGCGCGAGCAATTGGGCAAGGCCTATTCGCCATCAGCCAACAGCAACACGACGCGTTATTGGCGCGGCTATGGTGTTTTTGGCGCAGCCGCTTCGATTGCCGTCGGCGAGGTCGATGCCGCCCGCACCGCGATGCAGCAGGCCGTGGCGCGGCTGCGCGATGCACCGGTCAGCGCCGATGAACTGCAGCGCGCACGCCAGCCAATGATCGAAGCGCTGGACAATGCGCTGAAGACCAACCGGGGCTGGCTTGGGCTGGCCGCACGGGCACAAAGCGAAGCGGACCGGATCGGGCGCTTCACGGCGATGAAGGAGCGCCTGCAAGCGCTTGCCCCGGCTGATATCCAGGGGGCTGCGCGCCGCTATCTGGGCGAAAGTGCTGCGGTTGAAGTGCTGGTCCTGCCTGAAACAGCTGTGCCCACCCCGGCGCCCTGAGACCACGCTTTCACTTGCCCCCGCGCCGCCTTTGCGGCACCCTTGGCCTCGCCGGCATGTCCCGGCCTTTCAAGGGTATGGGCGGAAAGCGCCCCTGGGGAGCGAAGCATCATGAAATATGTCAGTATGGCGATTGTCGGCCTGATCGTGGGCATTCTCGCCCGGTTCTTTTATCCCGGCGCAGTCCAGCTTGGCTGGCTGGTCAGCATAGCCCTGGGCATCGGCGGCTCCTTCATCGCCGGCTTCATCGGTTCCTTGTTGGACAAGCAGCCGGGCACGGCGCTCAGGCCCGCCGGATTCATCGCCTCGATCCTCGGCGCCATGCTGCTGATTTTCCTAGCGCGGAACGTGTTTCACTGGGTTTGATCTGCCCCGGCGACGGCCAATTTCTGATCAGTGGTAATTGGCCGCCGCTGTTTTTATCGGCATTGCAGCCGGATCAAGGCGCGTGGTTGGGCCGTGACTGACGCCCGGTCTTGTCAGCCCATTGCTCGATCAG
>JANLSP010000115.1:0-3574 GCA_031362485.1 Novosphingobium sp. | reverse complement strand
CCATCATCACATGACCTGATCGGTGGGGTGACCCTCCTCAGGTGGCAGCGGAGCGGGTGCCACAGGGAAATGATCTGACTCCGACTTTGGCGTGTCCAGGTCATCCAGATCAATCTCGATTGTTGCGATCAAGCTGCCAGTCGAAGAGACCTCAAATGGTCCAATAGTTTCCCTTGCCGAACGAGAGTATTTGAACCGAATTCCAACATTGATGCGGTCGTTAATCGGAGCGCGGATGCCAGCAATCGCCTGCCAGGCGAAACTGGTGTCGGTGTCGTCGACAATGCCGGGCCCTGAACGGTTGATTGAAAGGTGGTGATTGACCCTGGCAACGCCCGCACCGCCACCGACGAATCCCTGCAGGCCATCGTCATCGCCGAAATCAAGCATGCCATTGAGCATGAAGCTGACCATCGAGGTGTCCCCGAAGCCGATGGGGGATTCGCTGGGCGGGACGGCTATTTGGGGCGTATCGATCCTGGGCAATTCGATCTTGGGCGAATCGAAGAAGGGGCCCGAGAGGACGGAGCCTCCAGTGACAGGACCTCCGAAAACGACCGGCGGGGCGAGGCGGTATTGGGTCGAGCGAAAGCGCTTGTAGTCGACTTCCGCCTCGGCGCGAAACTTGCCGAAATCATAACCGACAATGCCGCCGATGTTATAGCCGGTCTCGTGCTCCAGCCCGGTCCCGCCGATTGTGGCAGGACTGGAGCCTTGCGCAAAGGCTGCGCCGGCTCCGAGCCCGATGTAGGGCCCGGTGCGGGTGCCGCCAAAGATGGAGGCGCGGGAGGGGGGCAATGAATGGGGCGGGCCGTCCGAGGGCATCCTAACCCGTATCGTCCGGCTGCCAGTCCCGGTCACGGCGAACGTCTCGACCGGCTTGTTGTCAACCATCACCTGGTAGGTGCCGCCATCGAGCCGGAACAGCGCGCCTTCGCCGTTGTCGTCCTCGCGCTTGACCTGCGCGCCGGTCGCGGTGTTGAACAGGCTGATCCGGCTTTCGGGGACCTCCTCCTGGTTCTGGGTGATGATGACCGTGGTGTTCGTCACCGCCCAGGCCGGGCTGGCGAAGCAGGTCGTCGCGGCGAGCGCGGCGAGCAATCTATATTGGTTCACGACTTGTCTCCAAGTTGCATTCTAGCCACCGACATCGAGTACGTAGCGCGCTTCACGCTCCGTGCCGTTGGCGTGTTTGACCACCAGTCGTATCGTCCACACCGGCGCGCTGGCGAAATTGGACGCAGCGAGATCAGCCAACGGGCCACTCCCTGCCTTGAGGTCGGTGGCGACGATCTTGAACTGGGTCGCCTCGCGCCCAGCTCCGATCTCCAGCCGGGCCGAGCCGAAACGATCGGCGGCGATGGTGCCGTTGATCCGTACTTTTGGCCCCGCCGGACTTTGCACCACCTCGACCCCGGCGATCCCAGCGTTGAGTCGGAACCCCGGATCGAAATCCAGCGCGGCACGGGCATCGACCATGCCGACGCCCGAGAAATTGTCGCGGCCCGGGGTCTGAATGTCCTGTGCCGACTGGAGCAACACCTGCTCAAGCTGTTCGACGGTCAGTTCCGGCCGTTTGGACAGCACCAGGCTGGCGATACCGGCGACGATCGGGGCGGAGAAGCTGGTCCCACTGACCCGGTAATAGCGCCGGTCGGTCCCGACATAGGCTTCGCCCTTGGTATATGGCACATCGGGGATGCCATAGACGGTGTCGGTGCGGCGCGCGCGCAAGCCGAGCACGTCCTGCCCCGGCGCGGCGATATCGATCTGCGGGCCCCAGTTCGAAAAGGTCAGGTGCTCGTCCTTAAGCCCGGTAGCGCCGACAGTCATAACCTGTTCGTTCGCGGCAAGGCCTTGATCCTTGACATTGACCCCGTCGTTGCCGGCGGCAACAACGATCAACACGCCCTTGGCGCGGGCATAGGCGATCGCATCGGTCTCGATCCCCGTCAGCCCTGGCCCGCCGACCGAGAGATTGACGATCCGCGCGCCATTATCCGCAGCATAACGGATCGCCTCGGCGACGAATGAGGCGCGCGAGCGCCCGAAGGCATTGAGAGCTTTCAGTACCATGATCCGAGCGTTGGGATTGATCCCGGCCATGCCGACACCATTGTTGGTGGTCGCGGCGATTATGCTGGCGGTCAGGGTGCCGTGCCCGTCGTGGTCCCATGGCTTGTTGTTAAGGCCGAGGAAATCCCACCCAATCACGTCATCGACATAGCCATTGCGATCATCGTCGATACCGTTTCCGGGCACTTCTTTGTCATTCTTCCAGATGTTCCGCCAGTCGAAGTCAGCGTGGTTCCAGTCGAGCCCGCTGTCGATCACCGCGACGATTACCGGCTGCGGGTTAGGCCCGAGCCGGGTCCAAGCAGAGCCCGGATCGGCGGTCAGCCCGACCCGCTTGATCGCCCACTGATCGTCGTGCGCCTGGCGCCACGCGCCCTTGCCGCGAAAATAGGGGTCGTTTGGCGCCGACTGCTCCTTGGTTCGACAAATGTTTTCTTCGATCTGGAGGACCGAGTTTCCGAGTTGCCCGATCAGGTTTTTAAGCGCCTCAATACTGCTGCCGGTAGCGAGAACGGTGACCCATTCCTTGGCCGCCGAGGCGGGCTGGCGTCCGATCACGAACTTGGTCAGGCCGGCCGGGAGAGCGGTACCCGTGTGAACAAGAATATTGTAACTCTTGGCCTGCGCCGAGGCGACCTCAATGGTGAAGCCAGAGGCAGGAATTGCGCCAACGAACTTACCATCCACGCAGGGGCCGATTTGGCACGCCGGGATGTCCATCTTGCAGCTACCGTCCGACCCGGTGGTGCACATCAAGGGGTCGGAGCTGGCGTCGGTCTGGGGTTTGGGGGCGCCGGTGAGCGGCAGCTGAATATTGGCCAGCTGCTGCGACGGCGCGAACAATTTGATCTGCTGCTGGACCACCGATTGCGCTGGCCCACCCCCCGCCTGCGCCGCGTTGGTCGCCTTTACCACGAAAGGCACGGTCGGCTGGTCTCGTGGATCGTCGTCAGTCGGCTTGTCGCGCGGGTCGTCGCCGGTCGGCTTGTCACGCGGGTCGTCACCGGGTTTGCCAGGGTTCGAAATGCCGCCACCGGTGCTGATCGGGGGCTTGCCGGGGCCGTCGCGCGGGTCGTCACCCGACGGGCCTGGACCGTCACGCGGATCGTCCCCGGGCTTGCCCGGGCCGTCACGCGGATCGTCGCCTTCAGGCACGGGCAAATCGCGCGGATCGGTCTCGCCGAACTCGCACCAGGTGTCGCTGTCGCCGACAACTTGAAGCCCGCTGCCGATCCTGCCGATCGTGTCGCCTTTGGCCGGTTCGGGGCATCCCTTGGCTGGAGTGGCCTTGGCGTAGCGGATCCAGTCACCGATCTCCTCGACCGAGCTGCGCAAGTTGAGGACATCCTGCGCGCGAGGCCTTGGAGAATTGAAGACACGGGCATATTCCGCCCCGGCTGCCTTGTACGCTGCTTCCATCTCCGCCAGAGCAGCAGCCATCTTTGCCCGGTCGCACACGTCGGCAGCCTCAATATAGTCGCCCCAGGCAGTGAAGGCC
>JANLSP010000104.1:0-3078 GCA_031362485.1 Novosphingobium sp. | reverse complement strand
CTGGGTCTGATGCCGGACATGGGCCTTGTCTATAGCCTGAGCGCGCGGGTGGGCAAAGCAACCGCGCGGCGCATGATCCTGTTTTCCGAATCTATGGATGGAACCGGCGCGGTCGAAGCAGGGGTCGCCGACGAGCTGGTTGATCAGGGTCGGGCCTTGGACCGTGCGGTTGAGCTTGCCGCTTCGCTCGAGGCCGCAGCACCGCTCGCGCTCGGCATGGTCAAGATCGCGTTGTCAGGCAGGGTAGAATCGCTTGATGATGCGCTGCGGCTTGAGCTTGACCTCCTGCCCGGCCTGGCGAGCAGTGCCGATTTTGCCGAAGGCGTAGCTGCCTTCAAGGAGAAACGCCTTCCCCGTTTCACCGGACGCTGACATGGGGCCGCTCACCGGAATACGTGTGCTTGATCTCACCCGGGTGCTGGCCGCGCCCTGGGCCTCGCAAATGCTGGGTGATCTGGGCGCGGAAATCATCAAGGTCGAGATGCCAGGAGTCGGTGACGACTCGCGAATTTATGGCCCCGCATGGCTTCCCGACGAGAGCGGAGCTCCGGGAAACAATTCAAGCTTTTATATCGCCACCAACCGCAACAAGCGGTCAATCACCGTGGATTTTTCAAAGCCGGAAGGCCAAAAGATCATTTGCGATCTTGCCCGGACATCCGATGTTTTCATGGAGAATTTTATCGCTGGCGCAATGGCACGCGCCGGGCTTGACTACGAATCACTGCGAACGATCAACCCTCGCCTCGTCTACTGCTCGATTACGGGATACGGCCAGGATGGACCCTATGCCAGCCGACCGGGCTATGACGCTGTGTTTCAGGCGCAGAGCGGGTTGATGAGTGTCACCGGCCATGCTGACGACGTTCCCGGAGGCGGGCCGATGCGGATCGGCCCCAGTCTGGTCGATGTCTCAACGGGATATAACGCAGCAATCGGCATATTGGCAGCGCTGCTCGGGCGGGACCGCAGCACTGGAAAGGGGCAGCACATCGACATCGCGCTGCTCGACGTCGCGGTCGCCATGCAGTCCCACTCGGTGCAGGGTTATCTGATGACTGGAGAAGTGCCGGCACGGCGCGGCACTGTCGGCAATGGCGGTCATCCCGCACGCCTCTTTCCCTGCAGCGACGGCGATATCTATATTTCCGCTGGCAATCAGCGCCAGCACCAGGCTTTGTGCGAAGTGCTCGGCGTTCCCGGCCTGGCGGAAGATCCCCGTTTTAAGACAAGTCCGCTGCGGTTTGACAATCGCGCCGAATGGGATGCCGTCGTGGAACCGATCATTGCGAAGCGGGAGAAGTTCAGGCTTCAGGACAGTCTTGTCGCCGCAAAAGTCCCCTGCTCGGTTATCAACGATTATGGCGACGTGCTTGCCGACCCGCATGTCCAGCATCGCGGCTTGCTGCAGACTATTGAGCACCGCGATGCCCCGAATGGCCGCCTCGACGTAATCGCCAATCCGATCCGCTTTTCAGACACGCCTGTCGAACTGCCGTCCACGCCGCCGCATCTGGGGGAGCACACGGATGAGGTCCTCGCCGAAATTGCCGGCTATTCCCCCGACGAGATTGCCAGGTTGCGCGAATGCGGTGCGATTTAGAGAAGCGTGCAAACAAGCAGGCAAAGGGAGACGGAATCATGCCACGACCCAGAATCCGGTTCGGAGCCTTCATAGCCCCGTTCACGCCTCTCGATGAGCACCCTGCACTTGCCAATCGCCATGATCTTGACCTGGTCGAGATGCTTGACCGGCTTGACTACGACGAGGCCTGGATTGGTGAACACCATTCTGGTGGCTGGGAACTCAATGCAAGTCCGGAGTTGTTCATTGCCGCCGCCTCGCAGCGCACTTGCCGGATCAAACTCGGCACCGGCGTAAGCTCACTTCCCTACCATCACCCCTACATTCTTGCCGACCGCATCCGGCAAATCGACTATCTGACGCGCGGGCGGGCCATGTTCGGGGTCGGGCCCGGCTCCTTGCCCTCCGATGCGCATATGCTGGGAATTGCGACGGCTGATGTTCGTGACCGCATGGATGAGGCAATCGGCCCGCTTGTGCGCCTGCTGAACGGCGAAACCGTTACTGCCAGGACCGATTGGTTTGCGCTCCAGGATGCACGGCTTCAGTTGCCGCCCTACAATGAAAGAGGTGTCGAAATGGCCGTGGCGAGCCAGATTTCGCCAACTGGATCCCGGGCTGCCGGCAAGTTTGGCTTCGGCCTGCTCTCGATTGGCGCGACCTCTGTGGGTGGTTTCAATGCGTTGAAATCGAATTGGGAAATCGCCGAAGACAGTGCCAAGCAACATGGCAACCGGATGGATCGATCCGCATGGCGGCTGGCTGCGCCGGTCCATGTTGCCGAGACGCGGGAAAAGGCGCGGGAAAATGTGCGCTTTGGTCTCGAAGGCTGGATTGATTACATGGCGAAGGTCGCTGCGCTTCCGCTGGCGCCGCCTCCGGGAGTCGACCCGGTCGATCACATGGTGAATATCGGCTTCGCCGTTATCGGTACCCCGGATGATTTTGTCGGGCAGATCGAACGCCTGTGGGAGCAATCCGGCGGCTTTGGCTGCTTTCTCAACACGGAAACGAATTGGGCTGATCGAGCGGAGACGCGGCGCTCCTATGAGCTCATTGCGCGCTATGCGATCCCCAAGATCAATAGCCTCAATGTCTCGCGTGCCGAATCCGAGGCATGGCTCAGGGAAAACAATGAGCTGTTCCGGGGCGAACTGACTGCTGCGGTTGATGCCAGAATTGCGCAGCACGCCGCAGAAAAGAGCAAATCCAGTACACACTAGTCATCATGCGCGCATCCGAAGAAGATGCCATTCGCTTTGGGCCACGTTGAAAATTTTACCCAGTCGCTGTTCTCACGGAAGAAGTTGGAATTGTGAAATTCGGTCTGTTTTACGAACTGCAACTCCCCCGGCCGTGGGATGACGGGCTGGAGCTGAAGTTATACCAGGATTCGCTCGATCAGGTCGAGTTGGCCGACCGCCTCGGCTTCGACAATGTCTGGACGGTGGAGCATCATTTCCTCGAGGAATACTCGCATTGCTCCTCGCCCG
>JANLSP010000097.1:0-2271 GCA_031362485.1 Novosphingobium sp. | reverse complement strand
GTGGTCGGCGATCTGTTCAAGCGCGTGCCCAGCGAAATCTGCCTGCGCTGGTTCGGCTTCACTTGCGAGGATGTCGATGCGTTCGGCGACTGGACGCTTGCCGTCTCCGCGCTGTTGTTCGGTGATCCCTATGGAGCTCCCGAGACGCGCAAGGCGGCGCTAAATGGCGCGCGCAGGCTGCTGATCGTGATCGACGAGGCGGTCCGACGGGCGCGGCGGCATGTCATGGCAGGGCACCTCAAGGCTGGCCAGGGCAAGACGCTGGTCGAGCGGTTGGTGCTGTTGCAGGATGAAACCGGCCTCACCAGAAGCGAGCTGCGCGCCATGCTGCTCGGTATGGCATCGGGTTTCGTGCCCACCAACACGCTGGCCGCGAGCCGTATGCTCGAAGTGCTGCTTGCCCGGCCCGAGGCTATGGCCATGGCGCGCGCGGCGGCGCTTGGCGGCGACCGGGAGGCGATGCGCCGGGTCGTGCTCGAGGCAGGGCGGCTCAGTCCGGCGCTCTCGCCCGGCCAGTGGCGCTATTGCCCGCGCGACACAGCGATCATCGTCGGTGGCAATGCGGTGGCGATCAAGGCAGGGACGACGCTGCTCGCCTCGACCATGTCGGCAATGCGCGATCCCGCTGCTGTGGCCCAGCCCGCCCGCTTCTGGCCCGACCGGACCGGCGCCGATGGCCAGTGGCAGGAGCCGGACATGGTCTTCGGTCTGGGGCCGCACGATTGCATCGGCAAGCAGCTTGCCATGGCGCAGATCACCGCGCTGTTCACCGTGCTGCTCAGCCAGCAGGATCTCGCCCGCGCGCGCGGCAAGGCCGGGCGGATGCAATGGACCGGTGCTTTCCCGCGCCGGCTGGAACTGACCTTTGCCACACCGGCATCGCAACAGTCGATGTTTTTGATTATCGCTCCGGTGACCTCGGGCGTGACCAAGGAGGCGGTCGACGCCGTCATTGCCGGTCTCGGCCATCCGGCAGAGCCAGTGATCCGCGCGGCGCTCGATGCGACCGGGCTGGTGCATTTCGCGTCGCTGTCGACCATCGCCAGCGAGCGCGGGCTGGATATTGTCCTGGAACTGACCGTCGATGGCACCATCGCGAAGGCCTTGGACTCGCTTGCAGCAAGTGCCGGGCCACTATTGCTTCCGGTCTTCAGCTTCTGCGATCCTGCTGCGACCACCGACTTGCGCGCCTATCTGGGACGCCATGTGGTGGAGCTTCATGGCAAGCCGTGGGGTGCGAACGGCCTCAACTTCAACGGCACAGGCGAGTTCCCCGTAGCCGCGACAGAGCGCCAGCTCAGCTTTGCGCGATTTGCCGAAAGGGCGGTCACCGATTTCCTCGGCAGCGAAGCCGGGCGCGGCAGCCATCCGATGCGCACGCTGGATCATCTACGCCGCATTCTCGCTCAGGACCGGGTGCTGGCGCTCAACGGCACCGATGCCCAGCGCGCGCTGATGCAGGAAGCGGACCAGGAAGGTTTCGATGCCTTCGCACTGAAGCCCAAGCAAGCGCAAATGAAGATGACCGCCTTTCGCGCCGTCTCTCGGTGGGGCGCTTTCGGCGTGTTCCTCAAGTCGCGCGATGGCGCATTGCTGTGGGGACCCGTGCTGGCGGCGGCGGTGCTGTTCGGCGCGCTGTTTTGGAACCTCAACGCCACATCGGTCAGCCTGATCCGCGACATTACGGTAGTGGCCGTGCAAGCGCTGGTTTGCACCCTGCTAGCGATTGTCGCGGTTCCGGTCACATTCTTCGCCGCGATTCGCCGCGCGGAAAAACGCGAATGGGTGGACAATTCTCAAGCCAGTCTCGAGCATGTCGATGCCCTTGGATTGATCGATGACGAGCCGGGCTACGCTCAGAATCATGTCATGGCGGTTGGTAATCTCAAGCCGGGCTGGCTGCGCGCCTTTTCGCATGCCTTTTCCCTCTGGCTGGTGCGGATTCTGGCAACCACCTATTTCCGGCCGGGCTTCGTCATCAACATGGGGACGATCCATGCGGCGCGCTGGTGGCGACTGCCGGGAAGCCGCAAGGTGGTTTTCTTCGCCAACTATGATGGTAGCTGGGAGAGCTATCTGGAGGATTTTATCACCCGGGCACATCCCGGCCAGACGGCGACATGGAGCAACTGGGAAGGCTTTCCGCCGACCCGGTTCCTGATCATGGATGGTGCCAGGGATGGCGACCGCTTCAAGCGCTGGGTGCGCAAGGTGCAGCGGTCGGCACCCTTCTGGTACACGCGCTTCCCGACGCTGACGACCGACCAGATC
>JANLSP010000079.1:0-18238 GCA_031362485.1 Novosphingobium sp. | reverse complement strand
TTGAGGCGGATATCCTCGGGATATTCCTGTTCGCCGGCGACCGGCATCGGCAGCTCCTCGGCGCGCGACTGCACCGTGACGGCACGGGCATAGACTTCGACCTCGCCGGTCGCGAGATTGGCGTTGGCGGTTCCCTCGGCGCGCGCCTTGACTGTGCCGTCAATGGTCACGACGCTTTCCGCGCGCAGCCCTTCGAGCACGGCCAGCGCCGGGCTGTCACTGTCGGCAACGATCTGGGTCATGCCGTAATGGTCGCGCAAGTCGATGAACAGGATGCCGCCATGGTCGCGCTTGCGGTGAATCCAGCCGGACAGGCGAACTGTGGCGCCAACGTCGGCCGCAGCCAGCGCGCCGCAGGTGTGTGAGCGATAGGCGTGCATCGAAACTCTTTCCAAACAGGCTGCGATGTTGCAGGGGAACCGCGCGGCTAACAGGCGATGGCCGCGATTTTGTCAAGCCGCAGGCTCGCACGGGCCTATCTACAGAAATGAACTATGAAAATCCATCCTCTCATCACCACGAGCGACGAACTTGCCAGTCTGTGCCAGCGTCTCGCCAAGTCCGACTTCATCACGGTCGACACCGAATTCATGCGCGAGAACACCTATTGGCCTGAACTCTGCCTGATCCAGATTGCCGATACCGAGGAAGCCGCCGCAATCGATCCGCTGGCGGCGGGGCTCGACATGACCCCGCTGTTCGACCTGATGACGCGCAACGAAGATGTGCTCAAGGTGTTCCATGCCGGCGGGCAGGATGTGGAAATCGTTTACAATTTCACCGGGCGCACGCCGCATCCGATTTTCGATACGCAGATCGCGATGATGGCGATCAGCCAGTCGGAACAGATCGGCTATTCAAATCTGGTCGAGTCATGGCTGGGCATGGCGGTGGACAAAGGCGCGCGGTTTACTGACTGGTCGCGTCGGCCGCTGACTGAGCGGCAGATCGAATATGCCATTGGCGACGTCACGCATCTGGCGAAGATCTTCCCGAAGATTCTCGCGCGGCTGATGAAGACCGGGCGCGGCGAGTGGCTCGATGCCGAAATGGAAAAGCTCGCCGATCCGGAGAACTACCGCAACGATCCCTCGACAGTGTGGCTGCGGATCAAGGCCGCCGGACGCAATCCCGTGGTGCTTGGGCGGCTGAAAGCACTGGCGCAGTGGCGCGAGCTGGAAGCGCAGGACAAGAACCTGCCGCGTGGCCGCATCGCCCGCGACGAGACTCTCGCCGACATTGCCGGCCATCCGCCCAAGGTGCAGGCCGACCTTGCCAAAGTGCGGGGGCTGTCAGCCGGATGGCGGGACAACGAGATCGGCCGGCGGATGATGGCCGCGCTCGCCGCTGCCAAGCCGCTGGATGAGGACGAACTTCCGCCGCGCGCGGCCCGGGGCGCCCCTCTCGGCAAGGAGGGTTCGCTGGTGGCCGACCTGCTCAAACTGTTGCTCAAGATCCGCAGCCGCGAGATCGATGTCGCCTCGCGCCTGCTCGCGCGCAGCGACGATCTCGAGCTGCTCGCTGCCGGGGTGCGCAAGAACCTGTCGATCCTCGAAGGCTGGCGTTACGAACAATTTGGCCGCGATGCGCTCGAACTGGTCGAGGGCAAAATGGGTTTTACGGTTGTCAGGGGCAAACTGAAGATGACCCGGATCGCCGCAGCTGAAGCGGTTGCCGCCGATGAAGCCGATACTCCGGGCGACGAGGCCGTCACTGCCGCCGAGTGACTCCGGTCATTGCCCGGCGGCGCTGGCCGCCATGGCCGCGGCCATCAGTGGGCGGGCATCGCGGATCAGCTCGGACCCGTCCCAGTTGGCCGCCGCATCGCGCATCGCATCGAACCAGGAATCGAATAGCCCGCGCCTGATGAACTGGAAGCAGACCGGATTATCCACGCCGACCGGCTCGCAATAGATCTCTATTTCAAAGTCCTGCACGATCCGCATCGGCTTGCCCTCGGCGGCCAGTGCCGCCAGCGTTGCCTCGAAATCGTCGGAGAGATATGCGATGTGGTGCAGCCCGCCATCGGGATTGCGGGTCAGGAACTCGGCATAGGTCGATTGCTGCTCGCCGATCGGGGAGATGATCTCGAAACAGCAATCGCCGCTGTAGACAAAGGCAGCCGACATGCGCAACTCGTGCGCTTCGCCCCGGTAAAGGCTTTTGCCGCCCATGCTTTCCAGCACGAAGAACGGCCCGATCCCGCCAGCGGCGAACCGCGCCAACGCCGCACCGAAGTCCTTGTAGACATAGGCCTGATGCACCGCCGGGCCGAGAATTCTGCTCATGTCCGCCCCCTTCCCAATATTGAGAGGTGCCACGCTGTCACAGCCCCGGGCGATTGTCGAGAAGCGGCCCGCACGCTTGGCGGCGGCTTGCAGGCATGCGATAGGGTCGGTTCATGACGGCCTATCATCCCACGCTCCGGCAGCTGCAGTATCTCGTCGCGCTGCACGAACATGGCCATTTCGGCCGCGCCGCCGATGCCAGCTTCGTCTCGCAGTCAACGCTTTCGGCAGGCCTGCGTGATCTGGAAACCTTGCTCGGTGTTGTGCTGGTCGAGCGCACCAAGCGCGCGGTGCGCTTTACCCCGCTGGGCAATGCCGTCGTCGCCAAGGCGCATCGCATCTTGCGTGAGGCGGAAGAACTGTCCGACATGGTGCAAAGCGCCGGCCAACCGCTCTCGGGCGAACTGCGGATGAGCGTGATCCCCACCATTGCGCCTTTCCTGCTGCCGCGCATGTTGCCGCGCCTGCGCCGCGAGCGGCCGGCGCTGAAACTTTTCCTGCGTGAGGAAGTGAGCGCGGCCGCGGTCGAATCGCTGCACCACGGGCGGGCCGACTGCGTGCTGCTGGCGCTGCCCTATCCGACGGGCGAGGTGGAAAGCGAGACTATTGAGCTCGACGCCTTCTATGTCGCTTTCCCCAAGGACGATCCGCGCGATCCGCCAGACGAGATTCCGCCCTCGCTGATCGACGAGAACCGGCTGCTGCTGCTCGAAGACGGGCACTGCCTCAAAGACCAGGCGCTCGCTGCTTGCAACCGGCCCGAGTTGCGCGCCAGCGCCACAATGATCGGCACCTCGCTGCACACGCTGGTGCAGATGGTCGACAATGGCCTGGGGCTGACAATGCTGCCCGAAATGGCGCTTGATGCCGGGATACTCAACGGCACCAATGTCGTGGCAAGGCCGCTCAAGGCGGAGAATGCCAACCGGGAGATCGCGCTGATCTGGCGCAAGAATTCGCCGCGTTCGGACGAGTTCAGGTTGCTGGCGGAAGAACTCAGGACCGGCTAGGCAAAAGCCTCTTCGCCCTCCAGTTTGGTGCGGTGCATCAGGCGGCCGCTATCGTAGTCATAATGGGTTGCGCGGTGCATCGTGCCGGTGTTGTCCCAGACCACCATATCGCCCAGCGACCAGGTGTGGCGATAGGAGAACTGCGGGCTGGTTGCCCATTCGCGCAGCCGCACCAGCAGCGCTTCGCTCTCGAACATGTCCATGCCTTCGACTTGCAGCGCAGTCGCACCGAGAACGAGGCTCTTGCGGCCGGTGCGGTGCTTCCACACCAACGGCAGCGTGTTTTTGCCGATCGACTGCCACAGCTTCATGCTGGCATAGTCGGGCTCGGGATCGTGATAGAGCTGCGAACGCCACATGGCGTGGACCACTTTCAGCTTCTCGATCTCGCGCTTCTCGTCTTCGGGCAGAGCGTCAAAGGCGGCGTAGGTGTTGCAGAAATCGGTCTCGCCGCCAGCCTTGGCGAGGGCTCGCGCACTCATGATCGAGGCGAGGATCGGTATGTCCGACATCGTGCCGTCAATGTGCCAGTAGAAAGCGCCGCGCAGATAGGAGGCGTTGGGATTGACCTTGGGGTCCATGGTGATCGGATAGACCGTATCCATGCCGCTTTTCGACTCGCCCAATTCGTGCGCGAAGGTGCCCAGGGTATGGGTGAAGGCGATCTGTTCCGCGTCAGTGAGGTTGATCTGGGGGAAGACGATTACGCCGCGGTTTTCCATCAACGCACGGATTTCCTTGGCTTTTTCGCCCGAAAGCAGCGTCTGCTTGTCGGTCCGGATGGTGCATCCGATGTTCGGTGCAATTTCGGTGACTTGCCATAGATCGGCGGCGACAGTGGCCATAACGCATCTCCCAATTCAACGTGCTGAACACTTGTACAGCAACTATTGGCCTGCCGTCAAGATTCGCATTGGCGCCGGCTAAATGATAGCCCTTGAACAAATTGGGGCAAGGAGAGGTTTCTATGGTCAGCCGAACATTCGTGCGAGCCGTCGCTCTGTTAGTCGCGCCTTTGGTGCTGTTGACTGTTGCCCCAGCTATTGCAGCCAACCCGGCGCCCGGTGCCCGGCAGGTTACATTCATCGACGAGAGCCGCCCGATCAAGGCGAGTATGGGCTTTGCCGGCTCCGCGTCGCGCCGCATCGATGTGCGCGTGTGGCAGCCTGCCGGGTCAGGCCCCTTTCCGCTGGTGATCTACAGCCATGGCACTTTCGGCAGCGCCGATAATGCCATGCATATCGTTGAGCACCTCGTCGCCCACGGTTACATCGTCGCCGCGCCGGACTATCCGCTGACCTCGAGCGCGGCTTTCACAAAAGTGCGCTTCGCTGACATTTCCGATGTCGGCCAACAGACCCGCGACGTCAAATTCATCATCGACCGGCTGCTCGCCAGTCCCGAAATCGGACCCCGGATCGATCCTGCGAAAATCGGCACGACTGGCCATTCGCTGGGCGCGGTGACGAGCTACTTCACCAGCTTCGGCGCCCAGACCCGCGATCCGCGCATTGCCGCCACCGCGCTGATCGCCGGTGGCGATCCGGTCACCACGGCGTTGACGCAGGACATGGGCCTGTTCGGCACTGCCCATGCCGAAGTGGGGGTGCCAGCCCTGTTTCTTTCTGCTGAGAAAGACATTTTTGCGCGGACCACCGGGCGGCCCTACGCCGCCTTTTCGCGGGTCGAAGGACCCAAGACCGAAGTGATGATCAAGGGCGGCGTCCACGTCTGGTTCCGCGGCACACCTGAAGTCCTGCCCGGCGGCAAGAACCCCGATTGCATCTGGTTCGAACGAAACCTTCCGAGCCGCCCGATGCCAGGATGCGAGGTGCGCGGCGGACTTATCGACCCCGCGCGCCAGCAGGCGATCACCCGCGATGCGCTGCTGGCCTTTTTCGACGGCTATCTGCGTAAGGATGCGAAAGCCCTGGTGAGGCTACGCTCGCTCGGACGGACATACAGGGAAGTTACTATCCGGGCCGAAGACTGAGCATCAGGCGAACGGCTCTTCCCCCGCCAGCTTGGTGCGGGTCAGCAGGCGGCCGCTGGCGGGATCATAAGGCAAAGCGCGGTGCAGTGTGCCAGTGTTGTCCCACATCACACAGTCGCCCAGCGACCACTTGTGGCGATAGGTGAAGCACTCCTGCGTCGCCCAGTCGCGCAAGGCGACCAGCAGTTCGAGGCTTTCGAGCGGATCCATGCCGACGACGCCGACTGCCGTATTGCCCACCACCAGGCTCTTGCGCCCGCTACGGTGTTTCCAGACGAGCGGCAGTGTGTTGTGGCGAGTCTTTCGCCACTGTTCGAAAGTCGCATAGCTCGGTTCCGGTTCGACGCTGCGCTGCGCCGCGGCCAGCGCGTGCACTGCTTTCAGGCCCTCGATCTGACCCTTGCGTTCGTCGGGCAACGCGTCCCAGGCGGCATAGGTGTTGGCGAACTGCGTATCGCCGCCCTCCTTGGGCAAGGCCCTGGCGCAGAGCAGCGAAGCGAAGATTGGCACATCATGCATATAGCCGTCGAAGTGCCAGAAGAACGAAGCGCGGGTGTATTCGGCATTGGCACCGACTTCAGGATCAAGCGAGATCGCGGTGGTTCGGCCTTCGGCATTGTCTGGCGCATAAGTACCAAGCGTGTGGGTGAAAGCGAGGTGCTCGGCTTCGCTGAACTGGATGCGGGGAAATACCAGCACGCCGCGCGCCTCAAGCAGCTCGCGGATTTCGCCCGACAGCGCGCCGCTGAGCAGCTCCTCTTTTGAATTCAGAATGCGGCTGCCGATCTTTGGCTTGATCGCTTCGTGCGATAGGCACAGTTTTTCTGCGACTGACATCCCGGCTTTCTCCGTCAGGGAAACAATTGCGCAGGAGGCAGCTAAGATTGCTGCCGACTTGCGTCAAGGTCAGAAGGTGGCCGGAACTTCCTGCTTTACGGCAATCCGTTCAAGCCGGGCTTCGACCCAGGCACGCGCTTCATCATGGCCCGCCGTGACCCCCAGACTGCCTTCCATGATCAGCACCCGGCCGATGCCCGCCATGATCAGACTCATTGCCTCGGCGCTGAGACCATCGAGCCCGGGTAGCTGGTTCCTCATGATCCGGGCGATGACTTCCGCCTGACGCTCGCGCATCTGCTCGGAATGCTCGACCATGAAAGTACGCAGTGCCTTGCGATGATGCGCCAGCGCCATGAATTCCAGCGTCAGCGCGGTGCGGCTGGTGTCGGCGAAAAAGTCCCACAGCGCGCGCAACGGATCGGTCGTGGCAAGCGCAGCATCAAGCATGGCGTCGCTTTGGTCGGCGCCGCGGCGGAACAGCGCGATCAGCAGATCATCGGTGGTCGGGAAGTAATAATGCACAAGGCTGGGCTTAAGCCCGGCCTGGGTTGCGACCCGGCGGGTACTCACCGCCGCATAACCTTCCTCGCGCATCAGCGCCTCGGCAGCATCGAGCATCTGCACCCGCGTGACCGAAGTTTCGGCGCCAATCCGGCGCGGCGATATTGACATCAAGACGTTCCTCAGTGGCGAACACTCGTTGCCCTATCACAATCCCTAGTATTTGCCCCAGACGAATTTGCTTGAAAGCGCGAAATTCCAAACCGAGCCGATGATAATGCCAGTAATCGCGGCAGGATATTCATGGAAGCCGAAGCGCACCAGCACGGCGGCAACGCCGACGTTGGCGAGCAGGCCGACCGAGCAGGTGAGGCCGAACTTGGCCCAGCCGCGCAGCAGCGCCAAAGTGCCGGTCAGCCGTTTGTCGGCGTAAGTCAGCGCATTGTTGAGCACGAAGTTGAACGTCATCGCCACCACAGCGGCAATCGTCTGGCCGATCTCGAAAGCAGTCAGCATGTGGCCCTGGAAGCTGTTTCCGAAAGCCGCGAGCACCATGGTCAGCACGCCCATGTGGACGACCACGCCCATCGCGCCAATCGTGCCGAACAGGGCAAAGCGCGTTGGGATGATGCGGCCCAGCCACTTGTCGTAGAGCCCGACGAGGAATTCGAAGACTACGGTGCGGTCAAGCTTGCTCTCGCCTTCGGCGCGGGCGGCAAATGACATAGGGAACTCCTTGACGCGCAGGGTGGTGTCCACCGTTGCGAGAATATCGAGCAGGATCTTGAAGCCGACGCCCGAGAGGCGGTGCGCATCGGCGCGCAGGGTGTCGCCCTTCAGCAGGAAATAGCCGCTCATCGGATCGGTGAGCGTGACGCCGGTAACCTTGCGGGCAATGGCATTGGCAACGCCGCTGGCCTTGACCCGGTCGGGGCGGCCCCATTCCTCGGTGCTTGCGCCTTCGGCGAAACGGCTGGCGACGGCAATGTCGTATTCCCCGCTGACAACGGCTGCGAGCATCCCGGGCAGCAGTGCGGGATCGTGCTGGTGGTCAGCGTCCATCACCGCGACATGCGGCGCGGCGGTCGAGAGCATGCCCTCGATTGCAGCGGAGGCAAGGCCCCGGCGGCCGATGCGGTGGATCACCCGGATGCGTGGATCGGTCAGCGCGATTGCGCGCGCCTCGTCGGCGGTGCCGTCGGGGCTGTTGTCGTCGACATAGATCGCTTCCCAGCGGACGCCGGCCAACGCCTTGTCGAGCCGCTCGACCATCGGGCGCAGGTTCTTGCGCTCGTTGAAGGTTGGCAGGATGATCGCCAGTTCGAGTGGCTTGGCAGCCGCGTCGATTGCTGCCTCAAGGGCTTCATGTGTCATGTCCATGGGCCCCGGCGATATATGGTTAATACTAATAAAGCCTTAGCGGACATTACAGATACGCCAGAACCGCATCGCCGATTGCGCGGGTGCCATGGCTTCCGCCCAGATCGCCGCCGCGAACGCCCGCTGCCAGCGCCCTGGCTACGGCAGCCTCGATCCGCGCAGCCTCTGCCTCGCGGCCAAACGAGTGGCGCAGCAGCATCGCCGCGGAAAGGATCTGCGCCATCGGGTTGGCCAGGTCCTTACCGGCAATATCGGGTGCGGAGCCGTGGATCGGCTCGTAGAGCCCCATGGTGCCTTGCGCCAAAGCCGCCGAGGCGAGCAGCCCGATTGAGCCGACACACATGCTGGCCTGGTCGGACAGGATATCGCCAAACAGGTTTCCGGTGACGACAACATCGAACTGGCCCGGGTTCTTGACCAGCTGCATCGCGGCATTGTCGACATACATATGGGAAAGCTCGACTTCGGGATATTCAGCCGAAACCTCGATCACCACGTCGCGCCACAACTGCGAGGTTTCGAGGACATTTGCCTTGTCGACCGAGCACAGGCGCTTGCTTCGGCCCATCGCCGCCTTGAAGCCGACATGGGCGATGCGGCGCACTTCGTCCTCATTGTAGGACATGATATCATAGCCCTCGCGGCGGCCGTCCGCGGTCAGCCGCATGCCCTTCTCGCCGAAATACACGTCGCCGTTCAACTCGCGGATGATCAGCAAGTCGATCTGGCGGGCAATTTCGGGGCGCAGCGAGGAGAGGTCTTCGAGGCCGGCAAACAGCGTTGCAGGGCGCAGGTTGGCAAACAGGCCCAGCTCCTTGCGCAGGCCCAGGATCGCCTGTTCGGGGCGCAGATGGCGCTCGAGATGGTCGCAATCGAAATCGCCGACCGCGCCGAACAGGATCGCGTCCGAAGCATGGGCGATGTCGAGCGTCGCTTGTGGCAGCGGGTGGCCGTGCTTGCGGTATGCCGCCGCGCCAACATCGCCAAAGGTCAGTTCCAGGTCATTGAGGCCCAGCGCCTCTAGCACGCGGACAGCCTCACGCGTGACTTCAGGACCGATGCCGTCACCGGCAAAAACCGCAATTTTCATGGGCATTCTTGTCCTTCGATATCGCTATTCAATCTTCGCCAACCGGTCGCGCAGCATGACGCGCGCCGCCATAACATCGCTTTGTCGTTCGGCAAGCAGGTAGCGCGCCAATGCTTTGCCCAGCCGGTCAAACAAAGCGAGCAGCCCGGCCCAGTCGTCACCGGCAGGCCGCTCGGGCGCTTCGCCATATCCCAGTTCGCGCAGCAGCAGGATCTCGTAGCCGAGCAGCCCCGGCATCCATCCGCGCGCCGAGGGAGCGGCGCAGATCGCGTCAATCAACGCGGCAAGCGCGGCATGGAGCTGGGGATAGGGCTGGCGTTCGGGCAGGGTGGCAGCCGCGAGCGTGGTCGCCCAACCGATCGCGGCGGCGGGCAGCGGCTCGGAAAGCCAGGGCCCGCAGCTGCGCACCAGTTCCAGCCGGGCAGAGGGGAGCTGGCTGCCGGGCCGGACGATGAATTCGGCCGCGACCACATTGCCCGGGATCAGCACCGGGCGCAGCTGTCGCCCGCGCGCGCCGGCGACGAAGGCTGCGACAAGGCCATGTTCAGCCGTCAGCAGCCGCGCGATCGCCCCGGTCTCTCCGTGAGCGCGGCTGGCGCAGACAAGTGCTGGGGCGGTCAGGTGCATGTCTCGGCTTTGGCCATGCCAACCGGCGCTGGCAAGGCCGGAGCCGTTTGAGAAGCTAAGTCGGCAGGCGGGAAAGCTCTGTGCATCGGTCGCAAATGCCAGCGGCGGGGTTTGTCGCTTTTCCCCGTTCCTGCTTGTCGCGGGAAATGGCGGAACTTTCGCCTCTGCCCATCGTCCAGTTTCGCCCAAACCTCACCGATGGATTTGGCGCGCACCAAACTTCACCATTGGCATTGAGAACAGTCACCCAGATCAGGTTATGCTCCTGGCCATAATCGATAACACCGATGGCATAGCCGTCGCCTTTTCCGATAACATAAAGCGGCAGGTTGGGGTTCAACTGGGTAAACATGGTAAATACGACCCTTATTTCCCGATCATGGCGAATGGATATCCAGGTATCGAACATCGCAGATGGATATTGGTTCCCGGACGCATTTGCGGCCAAGACTTGCTCCGTTGTCGCCTCCCTCCTAAGGCCGTGGACATGAAACGCTCAACCGGCCAGGACCGCTCGATCACCTCCAAATGGCGCCCCGCTACCCGCGCGGTTCGCGCCGGGACGTGGCGCAGCGAACAGGGTGAGACCAGCGAGGCGATGTTCCTCACTTCGGGCTACAGCTACGATGAGGCAGCGGTTGCGGCGGCGCGTTTTGCCGGCGAAGCGCCGGGCATGACCTATTCACGCACTCAGAACCCCAGCGTGCAGATGCTCGAAGAACGTATTGCGATGATGGAAGGCGCCGAGGCCTGCCGCACGCAGGCATCGGGCATGGCGGCAATGAGCGCGGTGATGCTGAGTTATCTCTCCGCCGGCGATCACATGGTCGCCGGGCGCGCGCTGTTTGGCCCGTGCCGCTGGGTGATCGACAACCTGCTGCCGCGTTTCGGAATTACCGCGACCGTCGTCGATGGCCGCGACAATGCCGCCTGGGAAGCGGCAATTCAGCCCAACACCAGGATGTTCTTCTTCGAGACCCCGGCTAACCCGACGATGGATATCGTCGACATCGCCCATGTCTGCGGGCTCGCCCGCGCACACGGCATCCTCTCGGTGGTCGACAATGCGTTCTGCACCGCCGCCTTGCAGCGCCCGCTCGATCTGGGCGCAGATGTCGTGGCCTATTCGGCCACCAAGCTGATGGACGGACAGGGCCGCGTGCTGGCGGGCGCAGTCTGCGGCTCAGCGGCATTCATCAACGAGACGCTGCTGCCCTTCCAGCGCAACACCGGGCCGACGCTCTCGCCGTTCAGCGCCTGGGTGGTGCTCAAAGGGCTCGAAACGCTGGAGCTGCGCGCACAGAAGCAGAGCGAGAATGCGCTGACGGTCGGCCGGTTCGTCGAAAGCCGCGTGCCGCGTATCCTCCATCCCGGGCTTGCCAGCCATCCGCAACACGATCTGGCGCAAAAGCAGATGAGCACCGGCGGGACGATTTTCTCGATTATCCTCGATGGGCGCGAGCAGGCCTGGGCACTGCTCGACGCGCTGGAGCTTATCGATATTTCGAACAACATCGGCGATTCGCGCACCCTGGCGTGCCACAACGCCACCACGACGCATCATTCGATCGGCGCCGAGGGCCGTGAGGCAATGGGTGTGCATGAAGGCATGGTGCGGATCAGCGTAGGGCTGGAAGACCCCGAGGATCTGATCGCGGATCTCGATCAGGCGCTGGCCAAAGCCGGGCTCTAGAATTAGTTACACTGAAACAGAGACTACGTTACCACCCGCCCGCCGTTGACCCCGATGGTCTGCCCGGTGACATAGGACGAGGCCTCGCTGGCGAGCCACGAACAGGCATTGGCGATATCATCCGGCTCGCCCAGACGCCGTACCGGGATCGTGCTGAGCAGCACTTCGGTCGGAATCTGGAACCTGTCACGGTTAGACTCGGACATGATCGTGCCCATCACCGATCCCGGGGGAATATTGTTCACCGTGATGCCATAAGGGCCGAATTCCTGCGCCATCGAGCGGGTCATGGTCACCACCGCGCCCTTCGACGAGGAGTAGGTCACCATGTTGATCGCTCCGGTCTGAGCACTGGATGAGGAAATGTTGATGACCCGGCCCCAGTGCGCCGTCTTCATGTCGCCGATCACGGCTTGGGTGCAGATCATCGGTCCGCGCACGTTGATCGCATAGACCAGATCCCAGCGCTCGTCGGTGATTTCCTCGAACGGCGTGAAATCAGTCACCCCGGCGTTGTTCACCAGCACCGTCACCGGCCCGAACTCGCCGCGCAACTTGGCGACCGCCGCAAAGGTCTGTTCCCGGTTCGAGACATCCGCGCCCAGTGCCAGGGCCATGCCTCCCGCCGCCTTGATCGCCTTCACAGTATCGGCGCAGCGGTCTGCATCGAGATCGAGCACGCCCACGGCCATGCCATCCTTTGCCAGCCGCTTCGCGCAGGCCGCGCCAATGCCGGCGGCCGCGCCGGTGACCAGGGCTGTTTTCACGGACATGCACACTCTCCAATTTGTTCAGGTATTCGCCGCACCATTAGCGAGAATGCTGCCACCGGTAACCCAGCTTGCTTCGGGCGAGGCGAGAAAGGCGACGAGCGCGGCGATTTCTCCGGCTTTGCCAATCCGCTTGAACGGCGAGGCATTCTCGAAAAAGGCGCGATATTCAGGCGAGCCGTCCATCATGCCCGGACTGGTCGCGCCGGGCACGACGGTGTTGACCGTGATCCCACGCGCGCCAAGCTCCTTCGCCCAGCTTTCAGTGAAGCTCTCGACTGCTTTTTTCGCGGCGGAATAGAGCCCCGCTCCGGCCAGCGGGAACTTGGCCACCGACGAGCTGAAATTTATGATCCGCCCATTGTCGGCCAGTCGGCTGGCGGCCTCGCTGGCGATGTAAAGCGGGCCGAGCATATTGATGCCGATGATCGCCTCAACGTCCTCGTCCCTGAGGTCGGCGAGCGCGCCGCCCGCGCTTACGCCGGAATTGTTGACCACTATGTCGAGCTGGCCGGGAAAAGTGTCAATTTGCGTGAAAAGGGCCTTGACCTCGGCGCGCTTGGCGATGTCCGCCTGATAGGCAACAGCCGTGCCGCCCGCTGCCGCAATATCGGCCACAGTCTGCTCGGCTCCTGCCTTACTGTGCGCAAAATGGACGATGATCATCGCCCCGTCATGCGCCAGACGCATCGCGATCTCACGCCCGATACCCCGCCCTGCCCCGGTAACCAGCGCAACCTTGCCTTCTAATGGTCCGTTCGACACTTCGTCCCTCCTACCGGTGTTGCTTTTTCGCTGAAAACGCAGCGACTTCGTCCAACAGTGCTGCCGTCGCCTCAGGCTCGATCAACATCAGGTCATGCCCGGCATCAATCGCACGCACGAATTCGCCGTCGAGCCAGCGATTTCGCAGATGAGTCGGGCGCAGGTTGAGGCTCGCAAGGCAATTGACCACCGCACGCGGCAATCGTGCAACCGCACCCGGATCGGCAAGTCGCAGCTTCTGTTCAAAGCACCGCCAGGGGTGCGGCGTGAGGCGCGGCATCACCCATCGCGCAAGCTCTCCCTCGGTGATCCCATAAATCGCTGCTGCGGCTGCGTCGGGCCAAAGGCCAAGGTTCACACCGTCTACCAGCCGAACATCGTTGTATTGTTGAAGGCCCGGCGAGACATCGACCAGTGACTCGCCGTCGAGCGGGATCGCGGCATCGAGATAGGCGAGGCAGGCGATGCGATCGGGCATGCGATCGGCAACGCCGGTAATCACCATTCCGCCATAGCTGTGACCCACCAGCACGACCTTGCGCAGATCCTCATGGAAGAGCAGAGCGGTGACGTCCTCGATGTGGGTATCGAGACTGGTTTCTGGGGTCAAAAGATGACGGCGCTCGCCAAGGCCGGTGAGTGTAGGTGCATGAACTTCATGCCCGGCCAGGCGCAATTGTCGCGCCACTGGCTGCCAGCACCAACCACCGTGCCCTGCGCCATGAACCAGCACAAAGTTCGCCATAAGATGTCAGTCGGCCATGTAGATTGGATGCCTGCGTGCCATCTTGCTCACGCCTCCCCCGCCACGAATTCCATGAATTCGTTGTAAGCCTGCTGCGATCCTGCGCAGGTGATCTTGTCATCGCCGCCCTCGTTTTCTGCGAAACGCCGGATGGTCTTGGCGATGCGCGGGCTTTTCCACCCGCAGGCGCAATCCTCGTCCCAGTGAATTGTAACCTCGTCGCCGCTGGTGAAGCCGCCCCAGTAGCTTTGCGGGATCGGATCGACCAGCACGAAGCGGCCTTTCTGGATGCCTTCACGGGGAAGGCAGTTGCCGTCAGGGTCCATCAGGAACGGCACCGAATATGGCGGCAGGTGGAAGAAGCCCTCCTCGCATAGCGGCGCATTGCCGATGCATTCGGAAAAGCCATACTGGTTGCCCATACGCGGAATGCCAAAGAACGTCTTGACCTGTTCCTCCCAGTCATCGGGTGCGTCCTTGTAGCCCTTCATCCCGCCGCCGCCCATCAGCACCGAGCCGGGGGCGAATTCGCAGGTCATGCCCTTGTCGAGCCCTGCCTTGGCGACGCGGTAAAGGTCCGAGAAGGTGCCACCGATTTTGACCCGCTGGCCCTTGAACTGATGGATCAGCCTGCCGAACCAGGCCTCGAGATCGCCATCGCGGCTGCGCCCTTGGGCGAGCATCTGCTGGCGCTGTTCGAGCAGTGCCGGATCAAGGCCAAGGCTGGCAATCTCGCCCTTGTCCTCGGCCGATTGCAACCGGCCAGACAGCGCCATCAGATCGGCGGGGATATGGGTGTCATAGAGTGTGTAATAATTGGCATCCCCGCCTGCCATCTCGCGGTTGAACAGCGTCATCATCTTGAGCATCGTCTGATAGCCGCCGCGATAGCCCGGAAAGAAGGTCGGCAGGTGGTTGTCCCAGCAATTGACCCCCGATGCGGCCTGGGTGACGTTGTAGTAGTGGAATTTCCAGGGGCCGAATTCGTCATAGCTGCGCGGCACGAAGCTGAGCTTGCCTGTGGTGCCGCTCGAATAGGTGACCAGCATACCGAAAGCCTCGAGCCTTCCCAGCCACTCTTCGATGGTCGAAAGACCCGTCAGGTCGATCCGGGAAAGATCATGCGCGGTGAGCTTGCCTAGCCACTGGGTCAGCTTGGGAAAATCGCGGTTCTCGATGATCTGGATCGGATAGTTCTTGAGCACGCGGTGATCGAAACACACCGGCAGCACGTCCTCAATTTTGTCGATCGCCTCGACGCCCTGGCGGTCGGCCAGCTTCTTCAGCGCCGGAATGCGGTCGCGCATACGGCGGAAGTTGATTTGCACCGCCTCGAGTTGCAGCTTCTCGCGCTCTTCGCGCGGGATCGCCATGAGGTCTTGCCAGCTGCGGAAGGTCCATGCGGCGGGATTGTCGGGCAGGAGTGAAACGGGCATGCGGCGTCCTCTCGCTTGCTTGCTGATCACTTTGTTAGCAAGCAAGCGCGCGCGGGTCAACCGGAAGTAAGACGTTCTTCGATGAAGGCGGTCACCGCCTCAATTGTTTCCGCCGAACCCGGCAGGGCCAGCCCGCGAACCACCGCGACATGTTCCATGCCGTCAATTGCGCTGAGGCGGGAATTCAAGCCTGCCGCCAGCAACTTGCCGTGAAACCGCAGGCTGTCGTCGCGCAGCACTTCGCCGGTGCCGACGCTGATGAAGGTGGGCGGGTAGCCGTTAATTTCGGCAAGCAGCGGCGAGGCGAGTGGATGGGCGGGATCGAACCCCTGAAGGTAAAGCTCGGCGGCAATATCCGCCGACTCTTTCGAGAACATCGGATCGCTGGCGGCGTTTTCTGTGTAGCTTGGCGCCGTCACGCGCAAGTCGAGCCAGGGCGAGAGCAGCACCAGCGCGTCAGTCGCTGCGGGGCGCAGCAGGCCAAGGCTCGCCGCCAGCCCTGCGCCCGCCGAATCGCCGCCGATGAGCAGCGGTGCATTGCGCGCTTCGGCTCGCAATGCGTCGAAGCATTCCAGCGCGTCGATCAGTCCGGAGGGAAACGGCGCTTCGGGCGCGAGGCGGTATTGCGGCACGACCACTTCGATGCCGCAACGCGCCGCAAGAGCTTCGGCGTAAAGGCTTTCAAACTCCGGCCGACCAATGCGGAAGCCGCCGCCGTGCAGCTGCAACAAAAGCCCGCGCGGCTTGCCTTCGGGCGTAAAACGCAAAGCGCGCCGCCCTGCGAGCCTCAACTCAATTGGTGGCCGCTGCGTCTTCCATGCCCCGGCATCGACTGCCGCCTGCATCTGTTCGCGTCGTGCGGCGAGATCGGGGTCGGCGGGCCGGCCGGGGCGTTCAGCCGGAAGGATCACTCCGCCGCCTGCATCGCCAGCGACTTCTCGATCCCGCTGGCCGTGCGCTTGGCACCCATCGCCTTCAGCTCGGGGATCACAAAGTCGCCCAGGAGGGTGATGCATTCGAGCATGGCTTCCTGCGGCAAATAGCCCCAGTTGACATAGCACAGTACCTGATCGACCCCGATGTCCTCATATTTGAGGAACTTCTCAAGGCATTCCTCAGGCGTGCCGATGATCACCATGTCCTCTTCGTCGAACTTGTTCATGTCGAATTTGCCCTCGGCCTGGGCCTTCAGCAGCGGGAAGGCCTGTTCCTGGACCTCGGGCGGCATCAGCGCCAGCTCCCACTTGAGGGTGAATTCGGCGACGCTGGCATACCACCACCAGACCGATTCCCACACCCGGTTGGTCTCGAACTTGGCGCGCGATTCGGTGCAATGGACCAGGGTATAGACGCCGACCTTGTTGGTCTGGATGCTGGTGACCGGCGTGGCGGTCTTCTGCGCTTCCCGGTAGATGCGGATCAGCTCGGCCAGCTTCTCAAGCGGCTGCATGATCGAGAAGCACAGCAGCCCGAGCCCGTTCTCGCCGGCCATGCGGATGGTTTCTTCCGATGTGCCGGCCATCCAGCACGGCGGGTGCGGATATTGATAGGGCTTGGGGGTGACCATCCGGGCGGGGAAGTCGAGATACTCCGAGTGCTCCTCGTAATATTCCTGTTCCCACATGCCCACGACCGTCCGCGCCGCTGCCAGCATCTTCTTCTTCGAATTGGGCACATCGACCCCGAAGGCGATTTGCTCCATCGGCGTGCTTCGTCCCATGCCCCATTCGGCGCGCCCGCCCGACAGGAGGTCCACTGTCGCCACTTTCTCGGCGATGCGCGCGGTGTGAATGTATTCGTGCGGCATCAGCGACACGCCAAAGCCTAGGCGGATGTCTTTCGTGATCTGGCTGAGCGCGCCGAGCACGACATCGTTGCACGGCATGTGACTGCGGCCTTCGCGGAAATGGTGCTCGACCAGCCAGGCGGTGTGAAAGCCCTTTTTGTCGGCGAGCACGATCTGCTCGATGCAATCCTTGTAGGCCTTGCGTTCGGCAGTGCGTTGCCCCCAGGGGTGGTCCCCGGCCCACGGCTTGGGGGCCTCGAACTCATAGAGCATTCCCAGTTCCATCGTCGTTTCCCGTTCAATTCGATTTGAGCTCAAGCATTTCCTTGCGGCTGCGCCGGGCGCCGCCGCTGAACTTGGTGCTGAGCGCGCGGTCCACGGTCAGGTTCTGCCCGGAAATTCCCGAGGCAAGGTCGCTCAACAGGAAGACGATTGCGTTGGCCAGCTCATCCGGCTGGGTGAAAATCACCGTATCCGATGGCGCGCGGCTGGTTTTTGCTGCGTCCGACATATTGGCCGACTTGTCGATCACCCGCTGGCTCATTACCGCACCGGGCGAGACCGAATTGGCCCGGATGCCGCATTCCTGCCATTCGTTGGCCATGGTGCGGGTCAGCGCGATCACGCCTGATTTCGCGGCGCCATAGGGCCCGTGCCAGGGCGCGGCGTCCTTCGCACTGATCGATCCGACATTGACAATGGCGCCCTTGCGGCCTGTTTCGATCCAGTATTTCGCAAGGTCGCGGCACAGGAAGAACGTGTAGGCGAAGTTGAGCTGCATCGACTTCCAGAAGATGTCGGTCGGGGTGTCCTCCAGCGGCACCCATTCCTGCGCCGTTGTACCGCCGACGACATTGGCGATTCCGTCGATCGTTCCAACATCCTTCAGCACTTGGCCGATCACCGCCTCGCAGGCCTCAACCGAATAGAGATCGGCAACCATGGTGTGCACGTTTGCACCCAGAGCCCGCGCCTGCTCGGCGGCTGCGGAGACGGTTTCCTCGTCCTTGTCGAGCAAGACCAGCGCGCCGCCCGCCCGGGCAACTGCGCGCGCTGTCGCCCCGCCGATGCCGCCCTTGTGGCAGCCGCATACCAGAATGGTCTTGCCAGTGAAATCGATGGCCAGGGTCACGGGGTCTCTCCGACAATTATGATTATTTGCAATATTGAAAAGGTATTTGAAATATAGTATACCACACTATCCCACTGTCAATCTGGAATTGCCTTGGTCCGTCCCGCCCTTTCCGCCGCCCGCAGTTTCGACATTCTGGAATTGCTTGGCCAGGCGCCAGCGGAGGGGATGACCCTGTCCGA
>JANLSP010000073.1:0-3320 GCA_031362485.1 Novosphingobium sp. | reverse complement strand
GCGATAACGTGATAAGCCTCCATGAAGGCCTCCATCACGACCTTCCAGTTGGCGCGGATCAGCTTGGAGACATTGGCCTGGATATAGCGATGCTCGAAGCCGTATTTCTTGTAGTGCGCCATCATCACCGGCCCGAGGAACTCGGCAAGCGGGCCGGCATCGGGGTCCGGATTGATGAAGACGAAGCCTTCCCAGCATTCCACCTTGACCGCAGGAAGCTGCGCTGCATCCTCACGAACGCCCGGAAAATCCCACTCGGTGGTGATTTCCTTGAGCGACCCATCGAGATTCCACGCCCAGCCGTGGAACGGGCAGCGAAACTCCTTCTCGCCCCGGCCCGAACAATCCTTGAGAACTCGGCCCCGGTGCAGGCAGACATTCTGGTGGGCCTTCACCGACCCGTCTGCCTGGCGCACCACCAGATAGGAAAGGTGGGCTATTTCATAAACATGATAGTCGCCGGCATTAGGAATTTCATCCTCGCGGCAGGCCATCTGCCAGGTTTTCTTCCAGATCTTCTCGACTTCGAGGTCGTGGTATTCCTGCTTCCAGTAGCGATCGGTCTGGACCCGCTTGGGCCCGCCCTTGATCGTATTCGTCAGTCGCATTTCGGGCGGGATGCATTCGGGCTTGCGATCGTTGTCGAGGAAGAACTGCGGATCGAAATAGCCGATCGAGCGCCAGCCATCATCGGTTTCCTGGCCCTTGTCGGGCCGGTAGGAGCCGACGATGCGGGCCATCTCGTCCACGTGGGTGCCGGGGAAGGCTTCGATCGGGATGGTGCCGTCAAAGGTCTTGGACGGCGCGCTCATCCAGATCACTTCGTGGTCGCGCGGCAGGTCCGGCCCGGCGATATAGAGCAGCATCTGCGGATCGGCCTGGGTTACCTCGCCCTCCAGCCATTCGCCCTGCCAGGTGAAAATTCCATAGGCATTGCTGCCCGATTTCTGCACCTTGACCCGCCCTTCACCCAGATCCTCGTAGATCGTGCCCGTCAGCGGGTGTGGCTCGCGCCGCATGATGTTCATCGAATATCCTCGCCCTTGCGGAGTCGTTATCCGACACTGTTGTTGCATTTTTTTGCGTTGTCAAAGCAGCAATGCCTAGCCTCTCGCGATATGCGCATGGGCAATGGCCACTGCCAGCGCATCGGCCGCGTCCGGCCCTGCGAGCTTTACGCCGGGCAGCAACACCTTGAGCATGGCCTGCACTTGTGCCTTGTCTGCGGCTCCGGTGCCCACAATCGCCTTCTTGACCAGCCGCGTGGAATATTCAGCTACCGCCAGACCGGCGCGCGCAAGCACCAGGAGGCACACCCCGCGCGCCTGCCCCAGCTTAAGCGTCGATTGCGGATTGGCGTTGACGAAGACCTCTTCCACCGCGCCGGAATCGGGGCGCCAGGCGAGGATCACGTCAGTCAGCTCGCGGTCGATAGTCACCAGCCGTTCGGCCAGCGGAGCTTTCGGATCGGTCCTGACCTGGCCATTGGCGACGTGGCTGAGCCGGTTGCCGCTCTTCGCCACGATGCCCCAGCCGGTAGTGCCCAGGCCCGGGTCGAGGCCGATGATCAGCACGTCAGACCCGGATGCCGATGCGCGGGCCGAAATGCGCCATGGCGAGATAGAGCGCCACCGTCAGCGCGCAGCCAGCCAGCAGCGACGACCAGAAGCCATGCCCGCCGCGCAGCATCCACGCCATCAGCGGAAACATCGGCAGGCTCGGCAGAACATACCAGAAGGTCCCCTGGGCATGGATTGCCATGTTCTGCGTATCGGGGCGGGTGTGCCACAGCAGGATCATCCCGAGCACCGAGACCAGCGGCAGCGAGGCAATCAGTGCGCCCATTGTCGGCAGCCGTTTGCCGATTTCGGCAATGGCCACGATCAGCGCGCCAGAGAGCAGCGCTTTCGCAACCAGCCCCCACATCAGGTCGATGCTCCGTTGGCCGCAACCGACATCAGCCCAGCTTCTCCATCACCGCGTCGGAAACTTCGTAGTTGCCCCAGACGGCCTGCACATCGTCGTCGTCATCCAGCACGTCGATCAGCTTGAACAGCGTCGCCGCCTCGCCTTCGCCGACCTCAACCTTGAGCCCCGGCCGCCATGCCAGCTTGACGGCTTCGGCTTCGCCCAGTGCAGCTTCAAGCGCGCGGGCCACCGGGTGCAGCGTCTCGACGCTGGTCCAGATGGCGTGGCCTTCGTCGTCGCTCTCGACGTCGTCTGCACCCGCCTCGATCGCGGCATCGAGAACCTTTTCCTCGTCGCCCGCGCCGACCGGATATTCGATCAGCCCCAAGCGCTCGAAACCGTGGCTGACGGCTCCCGAAGCGCCCAGATTACCGCCGTTCTTGGCAAAGGCGGTGCGGACATTGGTGGCGGTGCGGTTGCGGTTGTCGGTCAATGCCTCGACGATCAGGGCGACGCCGCCGGGGCCATAGCCCTCATAGCGCACTTCCTCGTAGTTCTCGCCTTCGCCCTTGACCGCCTTGTCGATCGCCCGCTGGATATTGTCCTTGGGCACCGACTGCGCCTTGGCGGCGTTGACCGCCGCGCGCAGGCGCGGGTTCATGTCAGGATCGGGCATGCCCATCTTCGCCGCGACAGTGATTTCGCGGGAAAGCTTGGAGAACTGCGCCGAACGCTTTTTGTCCTGCGCACCCTTGCGGTGCATGATATTCTTGTATTTGGAATGGCCTGCCATGTGGATTGGTCTACTGTTCAGAGGAGAGGCGGGCGCTTACCGAAAGCGAATCTTGCAGGCAAGCGTGCTGGGAGAGTGAAGTGAAGGGGGAGTAGATGGTCAAGCGCGGTGATAACCAGGAAAAGGCTGATGGATTTCGGAAGGAATTCATGCTTATTTTGGGCGAAGACATCGTAAACGCAATGGAGCTGTGCGCCGCCAATGACTCTCAATCAAATCGTCGCCATGTAATACGCACACTCTTTGCAGCTATCGAAGGGATGGTTTGGCAATTATATACTTTACTTAGCAGTGTGATTGGACTATCAGGGTTCCACAAGGAACGAAGCCATGAACGTCAACATCACCAACCCTATCTTTCACGACGAAGCCAAGGCGCTGGCCCATCTCGAAGCCTCTCGCTGGCCTAACGGTGCGACCTGCCCGCATTGCGGTTCGGAGCGCGTCCGCAAGATGGAAGGCGCAACGCAAGCTGGCATGTTCCTTTGCAATGACTGCCGCGACAAGTTCACCGTTCGCACTGGCTCCGTCATGGAGCGTTCGCACGTTCCGCTGCACAAGTGGTTGCTGGCAACGCACATCATGGCAGCTTCCAAGAAGGGCATGAGCGCCCTTCAAA
>JANLSP010000039.1:0-4466 GCA_031362485.1 Novosphingobium sp. | reverse complement strand
AAAACTCGGCGCACGATAGCCGCTGATGGCCACACCAGAGGCATCCTCGATCGCCTTGCGGCTGCGGGAGATATCCTCGGCGAAGCTGGCCCGGTCCATGCGGAACACGCGCTGGTGATCCCAGCCGTGGCTCGCCACTTCATGGCCCGCCGCGACGATGCGCTGCATCAGCCCCGGATGGCGCTGCGCCACCCAGCCGAGCGTGAAAAACGTCGCATGGACATCGGCCTCGGCGAAGAGATCGAGGATGCGCTCGCAGTTCGCCTCGACGCGGTCGCTCAGACCGCCCCACTCGCTGCGGTCAATCACTGATTCGAAGGCGCCGACCTGAAACCAGTCCTCGACATCGACGGAGATACCATTGGTTGGCAGTTTGGGATTCACGTTGGCGGGGCTCCGCAGCCGATCAGGCGGCGACGCGCTGGCTGTCGCCGGCTTCGATCCATTCGATCAACATGGTCAGCGTGTGCCGGATGGTCCGATCCTGCTCAAGCATCCGCCCTTCCAGCGTCGCCAGCCGGTCGGCAATCTCGGCCAGGTCGGCATTGTCGACGCTCGAGGCAGGCTGATACATACCTTGGGCAGCTTCGCCGGCATTGGCCAGCTCGAGCACCGCCTGCTGCAATTCGCTGATCTGTGCATCACGCTGGGCAAGCGCGCCTTCCATCTGGGCCAACGCTGCGATTTCGGCGACTTCGCTCCGTTCGGCGGCAATCGCAGCTTCTGCGGGCTGGGATGCAGCCGGCGCCGGATGCGTGGCGGCTTTGCGGTGGAGCGAGAGTGTCCCGTCTTCCGTCAGCTCGGAGAGCACCTGGCCGAGCATGGCGGCATCAATGCGGGTGCGTTGGTCCACCGCGCCCAGCAGCAGCAGCCGGTTGGCGATCTGGTTGATCCGACGCGGAACACCGCCCGATGCGGTATATATCTCGGCGAACACGCGCTGGTCGAATGCCGGATTTCCGTCCCAGCCGACGCATTTCATGCGGTGCTCGATGTAGGGTTGAACCTCGGTCGATTCCATCGCTTCGAGGTGGTGCGCTGCGATAACGCGCTGGCGCAGTTGCTCAAGCTGGGGATGATCGTGCAGCGTCTCGCGAAATTCAGGCTGGCCGAGCAGCAGGGTTTGCAGCAGCGGGTGCGAGCCAAGCTGGAAGTTCGACAACATGCGTAGCTCTTCGAGGGCACCGATGCTCAGGTTCTGCGATTCATCGACGATCAGCAGGCAGCGGCGGCCGGCGCGGGCTTCCTCGTGCAGGAAGCTCTCGATCGAGCCCAATGCCATCGCCTTGTCGTGGCCATCAATCAGGAGGCCGAACGACTGCGCGACGACATGGACCAGTTCCTCGCCGTCGAGCTTGCTGGTGACGACTTGCGCCGCCGTCAATCGCGCCGGATCGATGGTCGACATCAGGTGCGCGACCAGGGTCGACTTGCCCGATCCGACTTCGCCGGTGATGACCACAAATCCCTCGCCCTGCGCCAGGCCATAGCCCAGGTAGGACAGTGCCTTGCGGTGCGTCAGGCTTTCGAAATAGAAAGCCGGATCGGGGGTGAGCTGGAACGGGCGCCCCTTGAGCCCGTAAAAATCGTCGAACATATCCCAGTTTCCTTCGGGCTTAGAATTGGTAACGCAGACCGACGAGGGCCGAGGCCGCCCATTGATCTTCCAGCGGTTCACTGCGGCTGATCCCGTCGATACCGAGCGCGGCCGTAGCGGTGAGGCGATCGGTCAAGTTGCGATAGTAGGCCAGCGATGCGCCCAATGCGGTCGCATCGCCATCCAAGGTGGCTCCGCTTTGGAACCAGTTGGCATAGAGATTGACCGCATAGCGCGAGTTGCGGTCGATCCGGCCGTTGAGATAGGCGGCAAGCCAGATATTCTCGTCGATCACACCGTTGGCGGCGGCAAGCACCGTGCCGGGCGCGGCGATGAACTTGCGGCGATCGTAGCCCGCACCGATTCCGGCGGAAATGCGGCCAAGATCGAGGTTGTAGCTCGCGCCGATGCCCCGTGCGCGGAAGGTTGCCGAACGCACCGAGCCCAGCGCGCCGTTAAGGCAATTGCCCTGCTCCACCGCGGCAACGCAGCCCGAAATATCGCCCGACAGCGGATTGCGGTTGACCGAGAATTCAGCCGGCAAAGCTGCCAGCGCACGGTTCACCTGACCGCCGAAACCCGCGACATTGTCGTAGACCCGGATGTTCAGCGAGCTGCGGTCATTGGGTGCATAGGAGAACGTGCCGTAGTAGCTGATCGTACCATAGCGGCGGCCGACATGCGCCTCCAGCTGGGTGCGCCGGCTTGGCCGCCATAGCACCCCGGCATCCCAGATCAGGCCGTCCGCTTTGTAGGCAATCGTGCGCGGTGAGCTTTTGTCGGTGACGAAGCGACCGCCGCTGACGACGGGGACGCCCCCCGCATCGCGCACCGCGTCGCGCGCTGAAATCTTGACGTCTTCATAGCCCACACCGGCCATAACCGCGAAAGTCGGCGATACCGGCAAGGTCAGGTCGAGCCGGGCGTGGAAATCTTCAACCCTTTGATCGAGATTGGAGATATCTTCGCGGTAGTAACCTGCCCCGGCACCGATACCGACCGGCAGAAGCGTCCCCGCCTTGGTTGCGACATGAATACCGGCGTCGTGGGCGATGCTCTCGTCGAATATGTCGAACACGGGTTGTCCGGGTGCATTGGAAAGCGCGTCGGAGGAATCGACCTTGGTGTAGCCGATTCGATAGTGCGCATCGACCCTGGCATCGCCCATCTGGGTGGTCAGGGTTGGCCCCGCATAGACGGAGTAGACCTTGGAGTTGGCATCGCTGTCACCGACTGGCCCTAGCACCGCCGCGCCGCTGTTTTCAACGCGGGTGCGCGCTGCGAGCACACCGGCATCAAGGCGCAACGTCTGCGGCACGATGGAGACATAGCCGCGCGCGATGCCGCTGATTGTATCGCCGCTGCCAGCATTGCCCCAGCCGATCCGGCGCTCGTAGCGCAAGGAAAGCGAGGCGGCGCTGTTGCGGCCAGTGAGTGTCGCGTCAACCCCGGCGGCGATCTGCGAATAGGTCAGCACGTCGCTTCCCGGCGAAAGCTGGGCCGAGACGACCTGCTGCGCTTCAATATAGGGCGCGATATAGCTACCACTGCGGCCGCCACGGGGGCGCTCGCTGCGGCCTCCCGATCCGGCAACCGGCTGGCTGGCGATGTCGCCGCCGTCCGGATCGCCATAACTCATGGACTGCGCCGAGGCTGCCAGCGGCATGAAACCGATGGTCAGGGCTGCAATGCCCGCAGCGATACGGGGCCGATAAATTCGGGGTCTGAGCGTCATGCTGATCATCCCTTGTATCCGTAGTAAGTTCCGAAACGGCGACCGCTCGGACTGAAGTTGGCTGCATTGAGCAGCAGCTGAATGTTGGAGCAGGCGGCAAGCAGCGAGATCGCGTCTTCCAAAGCGCCCTGTCCGGTGGAATCGGCACGGGCGACGACCACGGCCTGACCGACATATTGCGCCAGCTCTGCGGCGGGCGAAGCGGCCAGTGCCGGCGGCGAATCAAAAATCACCATGCGATGCGGCGCGCCCTGGGTGAGGCGCCCCAGCACTTCTGCCGTGCGCGCGGAATTGAGGTATTCGCTGTCCGAATTGGTGGCATTGCCTGCCGGCAGCACCCAAAGACCGGGAACATCGGTGCCCAACACCAGATCGGCCACATCGAGCGTGGGATCGACCAGCGCATCCATCAGCCCCGGTCCGCCGGGCAGGCCAAGCGTGCTGAGCACCGAAGGCTTGGCGAAATCGGCATCGACCAGCACGACTTCAGCTTCCTTCTCGGCGGCCATCGACAGCGCCAGATTGACCGAACAATAGGTTTTGCCTTCGCCAGGCAAGGGTGAGCAGACCAGCACCCGCTGGGCCTTGGGATCATCATGGTCCGCCTCACGCAGCTGCGCCGCCATCAGCAGCACCTGCCGCTTGACGATGCGGAACTCCTCAAGGAGCCCGGTATTGGTGCCGTCGGGCACAATCATGCCCTGCTCGCGGAGCTTCTTGCGGTCGATCGGGTGGCGTTCGCCGGCGAAAACCACAGCCTTGGGCCGGGGCTTGCGCGTGGGTGCCGAGACCACCGCCGAGGCAGCCTCGATGATTTCGGCGACCTCGATCGCCTTGTCACCGCCCTGGGCTGACGCAGCGGCAAGGCCACTGCCCAGTTCATCAATCTTCAACCGGCGCGCCCGGTTGGCCAGACGCGGCGCCACTGCGGGGAGCACTTCCGGCACGGCGGGTGGCAGAAACTGGCGCAGGTCAAATGTCTCGACTGCCCGTTCGATGGACGAATTGCCGTCCCCGCGACTGGCGGTCACTTCAGGCCTCAGCGGGATTTTTCTGTGTTCGGTCATCGCTTTGTCCTCACGCCACCATGCCGACCTGGATCATCTCGACGACCAGCAGTAAGACGAAAATCCC
>JANLSP010000022.1:0-2585 GCA_031362485.1 Novosphingobium sp. | reverse complement strand
GTCAGTTGCGGCCGGGCTTCGGGGATCAGCTTGAGCATTTCCATCGCCTTGGGCCCCATGTTCTGGGCGCGGGCATGGCAGGCAAAGTGGACGCCGATGTTCTTTGGCATCGCCTCGATCGGGGCAAGGCCGACGTCTTTCGACAGCCGCACGACATATTCGCTGACATCGAAGCTGTGCTTGGCCAGCAGCGCCACTTGCGCATTATCCGGCTCGATCAGCGGCCATTCGAACTTGAGCATCAGCGCACAGCTTGTGGTCAGCGGAACAATGTCCCAGCCATCTTCAATCAGCGGCGCAAAATGCGCGGCGATGCGCCCTGCCGCGCTGGCGACAGCGGGAAGATCTCCGTTTTCGAACTTGGGCATGCCGCAGCAATCGGGATATTCGACGCGGACACGCAGGCCCTGATGCGCCAGCACCTTGATCGCCGCCTCGCCGGGCGTGCCATCGTTGAAATTGTCATGACAGCCGGCATAGAGTGCAACCTTGCGGCCAAACGCGGGGCCATCGGGGTTGGGCGGCGGCACAATTGCAGCCGCCTGGTTGACCAGCGGTGTATCCATGAACGGCGGCACATGCGCGCGGGCATCGATGCCGACCACCGCTTCGATGATCGGCCGGGTCAGGCCATTGCCTTCTTTAGTCGCCCAGTTGGCCGCCCCCGCCAGTGCGCTGGCCAGTCTGCCGTTACGGGTCATCTTGGCCAATTCACGGTCGACCAAGGGTGTATCGCCCTTGCGGTTCCCGACCGCGCGGTGGCGAAGCATCAGGTGCGGGAAATCGAGGTCGAATTCATGCGGCGGCACATAGGGACACTTGGTCATGAAACACATGTCGCACAGCGTGCAGGCATCAACCACCGTCTTCAGCTGGGCTACCGAAAGGTCGGAAACTTCTTCATTCGGGCTTTCATCAACTGCATCAAACAGGATCGGAAAGCTATCACACAGGTTGAAGCAGCGGCGACAGCCGTGACAGATGTCGAAGACGCGGCGCAGCTCGGCCTCAAGCGCGGCCTCATCATACCAGGCTTCGTCCTGCCACGGGATGGCATGGCGCGTGGGCGCCTGGAGGCTGCCTTCCATGTTACTGAATCCCTCGTCATTGCGAGCGTAGCGAAGCAATCCAGGGTATCGTGTGACGCTCTGGATTGCTTCGTCGCTCCGCTCCTCGCAACGACGAGAAGCTTGGTTTCAGAACGTTTTACGCGTCGAGCGTGTCCAGCGTCCGCTGAAATTTGCCGGCGTGGCTCTTTTCGGCCTTGGCGAGGGTTTCGAACCACTCGGCAATTTCGTCAAAACCTTCGTCGCGCGCGGTCGTGGCCATGCCCGGATACATGTCGGTGTATTCGTGGCTTTCGCCCGCAATCGAGGCCTTGAGGTTCGAAGTGGTGTCGCCGATCGGCAGACCGGTTGCCGGATCGCCGGTTTCCTCGAGATATTCGAGATGGCCATGGGCATGGCCGGTTTCGCCCTCAGCGGTCGAGCGGAACACAGCTGCAACGTCATTATGGCCTTCGATGTCGGCCTTCTGAGCGAAATAGAGGTAACGGCGGTTGGCCTGGCTTTCACCGGCGAATGCGGCTTTGAGGTTGGCTTCGGTCTGTGATCCGGCGAGTCCCATGGTCCTGCTCCTGTGATGGGTTAATACGACAAGAACGGTCTGAACCGACGCGTTCGTTTTTTCCATGGGATTTTTCCGCCGAAGCTGATCGGCTTTTCCGATCAATTTATCGAGAATCGTTCGCAAAAATCGATTTTGATTTTCTGTGCTCGCCGGCGCCGCCGTCCCCCGGCAGTGCGGATGCGGCGGGGCCTCTACCAGTAGATGCGCAGCTGGGCGCCGATTGCCCGCTTGCGCAGCAAGTCATCCCGCTCCTCCCGGCTCACACCGGCGGTTTGGGCTGGCAGAATGGAGCGTATCAGGTCCGCGTCGACGAGCCGCAATCTCAGCTTCGGGGCATCGTCGCATCCAGTCCAGCGCAGCTGCATTACGCCCAGCTTGTGGCCCATGGTATCCAGCCAGTTGGGAATGCCTGGGTCTGCGCCCGCCACGACAAAGCGCAGATAGCCATCGTGATCGATCCGGGCCTGTCTGCGGTTGAGGCTGGTTTGGGCATTGGCCCAGTCGAGCGTGCAGCCCAGCGCGTCGGTCAGTGCCAGCGACAGCGTGTCGATGCCGCCGCTGAGGTCCGCCTCGACCACCAGCGCCATGCCGTCGGGCACATCGTAGACGCCTTCGTGATACCATTGCCCGGCGAGGCCGCCGCCTGCCGAATAGTCGATCGTGGTGACGCTGTTGACGAAACCCCCGGCGCGCAGGGCGGAAACCTTGCGCATGCCGAAGCCGAGCGTGCCTTCCACCATCGCCGGGATCCCGGCGAGCCTGGCCGCAAGCGTTTCGGGGGGCGGGCGCTGACGGCGGGCCGGGCTGTCAAGCCGGGTGAGCGCCAGAACGGGATCGCGGTGCTGCCCCCAGTCGGGCGATACCGAGCGCAGCATCAGGCTGCGTACGTCGGCCGCAATTGCGCACCAATGGCCTGCATGGCCCTCAGGACGCTCGGCCGAAAGCACCAGGTCAAG
>JANLSP010000016.1:0-3010 GCA_031362485.1 Novosphingobium sp. | reverse complement strand
TGTTCAAGGCGGTATGCAGAATGTCGGCTATGCCGAGCTTGCAGGAGCGGTATCGAATGCAGGCGGCCTCGGCACGATCACCGCGCTGACCCAGCCCAGCCCCAAGGCGCTGGCGGAAGAAATCGAGCGCTGCCGGGGGATCACCGACAAGCCCTTTGCGGTGAACGTAACCGTGCTGCCGGCCGTCACTCCGCCGGATTACAAGGCATTCGCCCAGGTGGTGATCGATAGCGGCATCAAGATCTGCGAGACGGCGGGCACGGCGGAAGTGCGCGAGTTGTGGGCGATGATGAAGCCGCATGGCATCACGATCCTGCACAAGTGCACGGCCGTGCGTCACGCGCTTTCGGCCGAGCGCAATGGCTGCGATATCATCTCGATCGACGGCTTCGAATGCGCGGGGCATCCGGGCGAAGACGATATTCCGGGCCTGATCCTGATCCCGGCGGCGGCCGACAAGGTCAAGATCCCGATGCTGGCATCGGGCGGCATCGGCGACGGGCGCGGGCTGGTCGCGGCGCTGGCGCTCGGCGCGGAGGGCATCAACATGGGCACGCGTTTCTGCGCCACGCAGGAGGCACCGATCCACCCCAACATAAAGCAGATGTATGTCGAGAACGACGAGCGCGGCACCAACCTGATCTTCCGCAGCCTCCACAACACCGCCCGCGTCGGCAAGAACGGCGTTTCGGACCTCGTCGCCGAGCGGTTGAAAAAGCCTGGCGCGAAGTTCGAGGACGTCGCCGAGCTGGTTCGCGGCTTCAAGGGCGCGGAAATGCTGAAGTCAGGCGACACCGAGGGCGGCATCTTCTGGGCCGGCATGATCCAGGGCCTGATCCACGACATTCCGACCTGCCAGGTGTTGATCGATACAATCATCGCCGACGCGGAAAGCATCATCAAGTCGCGGCTTGTCGGAATGGCGGCTTGAGGAGAGATCTATGCCTTACGAGAAGATCAATTATTCGCTGAACGGCGGTGTTGCCCGCATCGCGATGAACGATCCGGCGACGCGCAATGCGGGCTCCGTGCAAATGGGCGAGGAACTGGTCGACGCATTCAACCGCGCGGCCGGCGAAGCGCGCAGCGTTCTGTTCACCGGCGAGGGCAAGGGGTTCAACTCGGGCGCCAACCTGGCCGATGCGGGAGGGATGATCGGCGATCCGAACCGGGATGTCGGCCACTTGCTCGACCGTTATTTCAACCCGGTGCTCAGCCGCATGAAGGAGATGGACCAGCCGGTGGTGACCGCCGTACGCGGCGCAGCGGCCGGCGTCGGCGCAGGCCTCGCCATGGCTGGAGACCTGATTGTCTGCGGCGAGACCGGCTTTTTCCTCCAGGCCTTCTGCCATGTCGGGCTGGTGCCCGATGGCGGCTCGTCATGGCTGCTCACCCGCGCGGTCGGCCGCGTTCGGGCAATGGAGCTGATGCTGCTGGGTGACCGGTTGCCCGGTCCAAAGGCGCTCGAATGGGGGCTGGTGAACTTCGTCGTGCCCGATGATGAGGTCGAGGCCAAGGGCATGGAACTTGCGACGCGGCTGGCACAAGGCCCGCGATCGCTCGGACTGATCAAGCGCGTCGCCTGGGCGGCAACCGATGCCAGCTTTGAGCAGGCGCTGAGCAATGAACGCAACAGCCAGCGCGAAGCCTGCCGCAGCGAGGATTTCATCGAAGGCGTCACTGCTTTCACCGCCAAGCGCAAGCCTGAATTCAAGGGCCGCTGAATGGCGGCAAGCCTCGTTTGGCTGAGGCAGGACCTGCGTGTCAGCGATCAGCCGGCCTTGCTTGAGGCGATTGCCGAGGGCGCTGTCATCCCGGTCTATGTGCTCGACGATGCAGGCCCGGGCGATTGGGCCATCGGCGGCGCGCAGCGTTGGTGGCTGCACCACAGTCTTGCCGCGCTTGCCGCCAGCCTCGAGAAACGCGGCAGCCGGCTGATCCTGCGCCGGGGCCGCAGTGCCGAGGTGCTGGCAGCATTGCTCAGGGAAACCGGGGCCGGCCGCATCCACGCGCTGCACCACTACGAGCCCTGGCATCAGCGCGACGAATCGGCTGTGGCGCGCATTGCCGAGCTCACGCTTCATCACGGAAACCAGCTTGCACCTCCCGGCGCAGTGCTGAACGGCAGCGGCTTGCGCTATCGGGTGTTCACCCCGTGGTTTGCGCGGCTGCGTGAAATGATGCCGCCGCCAGCGCCCTTGCCCGCGCCAGAGTCGATCACGGCGCCGGAGCAATGGCCCGCCTCCGACCGGCTCGAAGATTGGGGCCTGCTGCCGACCCGGCCGGACTGGTCGATCGGATTTGCCGAATGGAAACCCGGCGAAAAGGGCGCACGCGCCAGCTTGCGCCACTTCCTCGATGATGGCGTTGCAGCCTATGCGAAAGCGCGCGATTTCCCTTCCGAGCCTGCTACATCGCGGCTGTCTCCCCACCTCCATTTCGGCGAAGTCTCACCTGCGGCAATCTGGCACGCTGCGGAAGGTCTCGGCAGCGGTGCGGCCTCGTTCCTGCGCGAACTGGGCTGGCGCGAGCATGGGCTCAATCTGATCGACCAGTTTCCAGTCTATGCCGAGAAGAATGGCCGCGAGGTGTTCGATCAGCTGCAATGGCGGGCCGGACCCGAGTCCGACGCCGATTTCCGCAGCTGGACCAAGGGGCTGACGGGCTACCCGGTGGTCGATGCCGGGATGCGCGAGCTATGGCGGACCGGCTGGATGCACAACCGGGTGCGCATGATCACGGCTTCGTTCATGATCAAGCACCTGCTGATCGACTGGCGGCGCGGAGAGCGCTGGTTCTGGGATACCCTGCTCGATGCCGATCTCGGCGCGAACGCAATGAACTGGCAATATACCGCTGGCAGCGGGGTGGATGCGCCGGTGTTCTCGCGAATCATGGCGCCCTATATCCAGTCGGAGAAATTCGCCATGGCTGACTATGTGCGCGAGTTCGTGCCAGAACTGGCAGAGCAAAGCGATAAGGTGATCCACGCGATGCATATGGGCGGAGG
>JANLSP010000662.1:0-2302 GCA_031362485.1 Novosphingobium sp. | reverse complement strand
CGCAGCGCGCCGGCGCGTCGATGCGGGTGACTGCGGCCTGCAGGATCGTCAGGTTGCCGCGCTGCATTTCGCGGCGCAGTGTGTGGCGGATCGGCGCGCGGGTCATTTCGGCCGCGAGCAGCGCGCCTTCGCCAAACCCGCGCGCAGGCTGGAGAATCGCCTCCTTGCCGCCGCCGATGGTCACTTGCGCCCGGTTCTGGCCGAGACTGCGCAGAACTCGTGCGGTATATATTTCTCCGGAGGCCTGCAGCGCGGAGCCACGGCGCGGGCGCAGGATGCGGAACTCAGTGAGCCTGCCCTGTTCGATAAGGCCTGCGCGAATCTCGCCGGGGCCCGCATCCCACAAGAGGCTGTGGCTCATGGAAGCGCGAACCCCGAGGCCTTGAGCAGTGCCCTCGTCTCGAACAGCGGCAGGCCGACAACGCCCGAATGACTGCCCGAAATCCACGCAATCAGGCCTTCAGCGCTACCCTGGATGGCATAGCCGCCTGCTTTGCAGTGCCACTCGCCGCTGGCGATGTAGCCCTCGATCTCGGCGGCAGAGAGCGGTTTGAAGCGGACGATAGTTTCGCTGATGCGCTCGCGCAGTGTCCCGTCCGGGGCTTTGAGGGCGATTGCGGAAACCACGCGGTGGCGCCGGCCTGAAAGCAGCTTCAGGCAAGAGCGCGCGGTCGCTTCGTCCTCGGCCTTGGGCAGGATGCGGCGGCCCAATGCCACGACTGTGTCGCCAGCGAGGACATGTGCCTCGCCTGCCGCTACTGTCAGCGCCTTTTCGCGCGCCATGCGCTGGGCATAGACACGAGGAATCTCGGCTTTCAGCGGGGTTTCATCGATGTCCGCGGCGCTGATTTGCGCGGGTACAATCCCGAGCCGCGCCAGCAATTCGAGCCTGCGCGGGCTGGCCGAGGCGAGGATCAGCCTTTGCGCAATCACTCGCCGAACTTAGCCAAACTGGCCGGGGCCGCCCCGGCCGGGCATGAAGCGATAGGTGATGCGGCCCTTGGTGAGATCATAGGGCGTCAGTTCGACCAGCACCTCATCGCCAACCAGCACGCGAATGCGGTTCTTGCGCATCTTGCCCGCCGTGTGGCCGAGGATCTCGTGATCGTTCTCCAGCCGCACCCTGAACATGGCGTTGGGCAATAGCTCGACCACCTGGCCGCGCATTTCGAGCAGTTCTTCTTTCGCCATCCGCGCTTGTTTTCCGTTGTTTCCGAGGCCTGCAGTGGGCGCGCCATAGCGGCGACATGAGCAAAAGGGAAGCCTTGCTGCTTGAGGACACCGATTGCGGGGTAACCGGCGTGAGACAAAATGTTACCTCACGCGCCATTGCAATCCTGCCGAGCCATGCCATTTCCCGAACGGGGACAGGATAAAGCCCGCAAGGGTGCCACACCATGCAATTTCGGAGACCTGTTCTGCGCCTGCTTCCTCTGCTTCCGCTGTTGGCTTTCCCCCAGGTCGTTTTCGCCGAAACCGTGGCTGAACCTGCGGCGTCCGATGTATCGGTGCCGGGCGAAGAAGAGAGCATTGGTGCCCGCTCGGATGAGATCCTTGTGGTGGGTTCACGGCTGATTGGCACGGTCGATGCCGCACAGCCGCCCTTGGTCACGCTCAACGAGGCCGATATTGCCAGTTACGGCGCATCGTCGCTGACCGAACTGCTCGCCGCCGTCGCCCCGCAGACAGGCAGCGGGCGTGGCCGGGGTGGGGGCCGTCCGGTGATCCTGATGAACGGCCAGCGCATTTCCAATTTCCGCGAGATGCAGGGCTTCTCGCCGGAGGCAGTGCGGCGGATGGAAGTGCTGCCTGAGGAAGTCGCGCTGCGTTATGGTTTTCCGCCCAACCAGCGGGTGATCAATTTCATCCTCAAGGACAGCTTTTCCAGCCGCACCATCGATGGCGAATACAATCTGCCAACGCGCGGCGGCTTCGCCGATAGCGAGGCCACATTCTCGCTGCTGAGGATCAAAGGTCCCAGCCGGATCAACCTCAACGCCTATGTCGAGGATACCAGCCTGCTCACCGAGTCCGAACGCGGCATTGTCCAGCCGGCAGGCTCTGCGCCGCGCGTGGTGGGCGATCCTGACCCCGCAGGCTTCCGTTCGCTGATCGCCGACAGCCGCGATTTCGGGGTCAATGGCAGCTGGTCGACCGGGCTTGGCGAGAAAGGCCTCGCTGGTTCGATCAGCGCCAATGCTTCTTTCGCGCGTAATGACAGTCGCTCGCTCTCCGGGCTGGACAGCTTTGTGCTGGAGGCTCCGGGCGGGAGCAGTGCGCTGCACACTCTGGGCGATCCTCT
>JANLSP010000620.1:0-7844 GCA_031362485.1 Novosphingobium sp. | reverse complement strand
CGCACCTTCCAGCGTTGCCTTGATCTCGTTTCGCTGCTCAAACCACGCTTGGCGCGATGGGCCGATACAGCCCGCCACTTGCGCCAACGGTGTCAGCCGGGTTGAGGCGTTGTTCGCGCGCAGCCGCAACCTGTATTCAGCGCGCGCGGTGAGCATGCGATAGGGCTCGGAGACGCCCTGCAGGGTCAGATCATCCACCATTACCGCCATATAGCTGTTGGCCCGGTCAAGCGTCGCCGGTGCGCGGCCCAGTACCCCAGCCGCTGCATGCATTCCGGCAACGAGACCCTGCGCCGCTGCTTCTTCATAGCCAGTCGTGCCGTTGATCTGTCCGGCACAATAGAGTCCGGGGATAGCGCGCAATTCGAGACTTGCCCGCAGCGCGCGCGGATCGATGTGATCGTATTCGACAGCATACCCCGGAACCACAATTTCGACATTCTCAAGCCCGTCCATTGTGCGCAGCATGGCGAGCTGGACATCGGCTGGCAGCGAAGTGCTGATCCCGTTGGGATAGACGAGGTGTGTGCTCAGGCCTTCAGGCTCCAGAAACACCTGATGCGAAGTGCGGTCGGCAAAGCGGTGGATCTTGTCCTCGATCGACGGACAATAGCGCGGCCCCTGCGCGCCGATTGCCCCCGAGAACAGCGGCGAACGGTGCAGGTTGGCGCGGATCACGTCATGGCTGCGTTCGTTGGTGCGGCTGATGGCGCAGAACACTTGCGGGTTGGCCCGCGCGGGCGTCAACGCAGACATGCACCAGGGCTCGGGGTCGCTCGGCTGTTCGGGCAGGACCGCCCAATCAACAGTTCGTCCATCAAGCCGGGGCGGCGTGCCGGTCTTTAGCCGCGCCATTGGCAGATCGGCTTCGCGAAGCTGGCGCGCGAGCACCTGCGCCGAAGCCTCGCCGATGCGCCCGCCGGTCATGCGCTCCTCGCCGCGAAACAGCGTGCCGCCGAGGAATGTTCCGGTGCACAGCACCACCGCCCGCGCCGCAAGCGTTGTGGCGTCGGCAAGCTGCACGCCCACAGCCCGCCCGCCTTCCAGCAGCAACCCTGCCGCCTCGCCCGCGACCAGCGTCAAATCGCCCTGCTCGTGGAGCAAAGACTGGATAGCCCGCTTGAACAACTTGCGGTCGGCCTGCACACGCGGCCCCTGCACCGCGCTTCCCTTGGACCTGTTGAGCATCCGGTGATGTATCGCCGCAGCATCCGCTGCCCGCCCGATCAACCCGTCAAAGGCATCGACCTCGCGCACGAGATGGCCCTTGCCCAGCCCGCCAATCGCCGGATTGCAGCTCATGGCGCCAATCGCATCGAGATCGAACGACACAAGTGCCACCCGCGCGCCCATTCGCGCGGCGACGGCCGCCGCCTCGACGCCGGCATGGCCGCCGCCGATAACGATGATGTCAAATTGGGTGGATGAGTTGGCCATGGTCCTCGCGCCTTTAGCCGAGCGGCGGGACCGGGTCAAAATGGCAATGTTCCACGTGGAACATCACTTGCCGATACAGAACCGCCCAAACAGTGCATCGAGCATGTCTTCGCTGGTGGTTCGCCCCAGCAGGGCATCGAACGCCAGCCGCGCGAGGCGCAGGTTTTCGGCGACCAGCAGCGGATCGGTATGGGACCCGGCTGCCACCAGCGCGGCTTCAGCCTCGGCGAGCAACCGGTGCTGGCGCGCATTGAGCGCTGCCTGGCCCGGGCGCGGCATGGCGGCGCGGGCGGTCTCAACGAGATCACCGCGCAGCGCGGCAATCCCCGCGCCGGTCAGGCCGGAGACCCGGTGGCGCGGCGCCAGTTTGCTATTGTGCCCTGCGCGGTCGATTTGCGGTTCGATTTCCCAGCCCTGCCCTGGTCCTTCACCCTCGGGGCCGAGCCACAGCACGAGATCGGCCTCGGCCATAGCCGCCTGCGCTCGGCCAATCCCGATCACCTCGACAGGATCCTGAGTCCCGCCGCGCAGGCCTGCCGTGTCGGCAAATCGGAACGGCACGCCAGACAGTGCTACCGAATGATTGAGTACATCGCGCGTGGTGCCGGCAATCGGTGTGACAATGGCAGCCTCACTTTCAACTAAAGCATTGAATAATGTGCTTTTACCGGAATTTGGCGGCCCGGCCAGAACCACTCGGAAGCCATCTCGCAATAGCTCCGCCCGCGGCGCACCGAGCCACTCGGCAAGTTCGGTCTGCAAGCCCCGCAGCCGGCCGGAAAAATCCGCCGGCAACTGCGCGACATCATCTTCGTCGGCAAAATCGAGCACCGCCTCCAACGCTGCCGAACAATCCAGCAACTTGACGCGCCAATCCTCGACGGTCCGCGAAAAGGCTCCTCCGGCCATGGCCATCGCACTCTTTCGCTGCAGTTCGGTCTCAGCCGTCAACAAATCGGCAAGTCCTTCTGCCTCGGCGAGATCGATTTTGCCGCCCACGAAAGCGCGGCGGGTGAACTCGCCAGAAGTTGCGCGGCGCAACTTCGGCATCGCCGCGAGCGCCGACTCAATTGCGGCAATCACCGCGCGGCCGCCGTGGCAATGCAGCTCGGCCATGTCTTCGCCCGTCGCCGTCGCTGGTCCTGGTAGCCATAACACCAGAGCGCGGTCGAGATGTTCTCCCCCAGGGCTCTGCAGCAGTGCGATCGACGCCCGGCGCGGGGCAGGCAGCTTTCCCGCCAGCTCGGCAAGCGCATGCCCGGCGCTCGGCCCGCTGATGCGAATCACACCGATCGCGGCTGGCGGCGAGCCGCTCGATAAGGCAAAAATCGTGTCGTTCATCGTCGGTTGGCGAGCGTCGCAGCTATTCTGCCTTCTTCTTCCCGCCCATTGCCATTGCAGCGCCGCCGGCGAGCAGCTGCTGGAACAGCTTCAACCCCATCTCGCCCATCGGCGCAATCTGCTTGGCCAGATCCTGCAATTGATCAAGGCTGCCCGCGCCTTGCATCAGCTTGGCGACAGCCTCGCCATAGGCTTCGTTGGCCTTTGAAACATCGGGCAGGCCGAGCAAGCGGCGTGCCTCTTCGGGAGTACAGTCGAATTCGACATTGACCTTCATTGCCGGAACTCCAGGCAGACACGGGGATCATCACGCTGACACGCAGTCTTGGCAAAGTCCATCATCCGCGCATAGTGGCTATTGATTCGCTTCGAGGAGAAACGACATGCCGACCAACACCACGATCCCCACGCTCGACGGCAAGGACAGCTTCCCGGCGCTGGTAATCAAGCCCGCCGGAACCCCGCGCGGTGCGATTATCGTCATTCAGGAAATTTTCGGAGTGAACCCGGGAATTGCCAAGAAAGCCGAGGACTGGGCAGAACTTGGTTACCTCGCCGTTGCGCCCGATGTCTTCTGGCGCCAACAGGCAGGGCTGGAATTCAATCCCGATGTGCCTGAAGAATTCCAGGCCGCGATCGGCTTCATGATGAAGCATGATTTCGATCTCGGCATCCGGGATGTCGAAGCGACCATCCACTGGATCCGCCGCCCAGTCGACAAAGGGGGGGCGGGCGTCGCCAAGGTCGGCCTCGAGGGCTTCTGCATGGGCGGCAAGATTGCCTACATGGCGGCAGCCCGGACCGACATCGACGCCTCAGTCGGTTATTACGGCGTGGGCATCGACCAGATGCTGAACGAGAGCCACGCCATCGCCAAGCCACTGATGCTGCATGTGCCCACCGCCGATGGCTTCGTGCCCGCCGACGCGCAGGCCGCAATGCATGCCGGGCTGGACGACAATACGCATGTCACAATCCACGACTATGCCGGGCTTGATCACGGATTTGCCGATACTTTCGGCGCGCGCCGCGATGTGGAGGGCGCAAAACTGGCGGAAAAGCTGACAGCGGAGTTCTTTGCGGCAAATGTGGGGTGATCTGGGGCAAAGCGATGCTCTAGAACCACCCAGCTGCTTTCAGCCCAGCCACCCGCTCGCGCGCAACCGGCACTTCAAGGCTATTGGCCAGGACCAGCCGCACAGCCCGGCCCTGGCTCTTGCGGCCCGTCACGGCAGCCCGGGCCACCCACCAGCTGCGGTGCACTTGCTCGCCGGGAACCGCGGCGCCCAGCTCGTCAATGGCATCGCGCAGGCGGATCAGGATCAGCACGGTGCCATTATGGCCGTGGGCGCGGACGTAATGATCCTCGCTGCTCAGCGCCAGCAGTTCTCCGAAACCAGGGGGCAGTCGGGCTTCGAAAGAGCGCGGCTGACTCTGCGGAGACTGGACTGACTGCGGCGGTACATCTGGCGCGACCGGAGACTCCGCGACGGCAGGATCACCCAAAACGGTTCGATAGACCGAATAGGTCAGCAGGCTGATCAGCAAGACCTGTCCATAGAACACCGGCAGGACATCTGAATGGATCGCACGGGCAAGATTGAAGCCATTGAACAGCCAGGCGACGAGCAGGGTCATTGGCAGGCTGCCAATGGTGATTGCCACGCCGCCGGCTGCCCAGCGCGGCATGCCGGTCTCTGCCGCCAGCCAGTCGCTGGCGATCAGCGTCGGGCGAAAGATCGCCAGGCCGGCGATGATCATGAAGATCCAATAGGCCATCCGCAGCCCAACGGCGAAACGGTAGGTTTCGAATGGCCCCAGCAGCCCCAGAAAAGCGCCGATGATCACTGCCACCAGCAAATAGATTGCGATTCGCCGTATCAAGTCGCGCGATCCCCTGCCCGTTCGCGAAGCGTGAACTGGCAAGCTAGCGCACAGACGGCTGTTTCGCGCAACAATTCTCGCATTTCGCGAACTTGGCCTTGCCTGCGAACAGCCCGGGTTCATCAAGCACGCAGACATTGCAGGAGACCCTGAAGATGACTGTAACCAAACAAGGCAACAAGGCACGATTGCTTATCCAGCTTGTCATTACTGCCGCCATGACCGCACTGCTTCTCTTTGCCGCCCAATCGATTGGCCGGTCAGCGCATGATAACTATCAGACCCCGCAATGGGCGGTCATCATTCACCTGTTCACGGTCATCCCGGCGCTGCCACTGGGCGCATTTGTACTGGCCAGCAAAAAGGGCGATGCGCGGCACAGGTTGCTGGGCAAGATCTGGGCCCTGATGATGCTGATCACCGCGATCGTCAGCTTCTGGATCCGCGACATCACCGGGCAGATCGGACCGATCCACATCTTTTCGGTGGTGACACTGATTTCCATCCCACTGGCCATCTATTACATCCGCCGCGGCAATGTTCTGGCACACCGCCGAGCGATGGTCGGGCCCTATATCGGCATCATCGTTGCCGGAGCCTTTGCCCTGACACCAGGGCGCATGCTCGGCAGCATGGTATTTGGCTGATCAGGCGAGCAGCGGGATGATATGCGGAGAGACCTCGTGAAAACCCTCCCAGATCATCTTGCCGGCGACATAGACGATCACTGCCAAGCCAACCCAGGCAATCCAGCGGAACCGTTCGATATATTTGGCAATGATATTGGCCGCGAGGCCCATGAGGGCGACTGCGACAATCAGGCCAACGATCAGGATTCCAGGGTGATCGCGCGCTGCGCCAGCGACGGCGAGCACATTGTCGAGGCTCATCGAGACGTCGGCGAGCGCGACTGCCCATGCGGCCGAAGCAAAGCTCTTGGGTGCGGTGATACCTGAGTGTTCATCGCCCTCAATTTCGGGCGAGCCGGGCGATTCGCTGGCAGTATGACCCTTGATGTCGCGGTACATCCGCCAGGCCACCCACAGCAGCAGGATACCACCTGCCAGCACCAGTCCGACAATGCCCATCAGCCAGCTGACCGTGAGCGCAAAGAACACGCGCAGCACCAGCGCTGCGATCACGCCGATGGCGATGACTTTCTTGCGCTGCTCAGCTGGTAGCCCGGCTGCGAGCGCGCCCACGACAATTGCGTTGTCACCCGCCAGCACGATGTCGATCATCAATACCTGAAGGAATGCCGAGAAGGCCGCCGGGCTGGTGATGTTCGAGAAATCGTTGACGATATGACCCCAGATTTCGGCGGGGCCGCCAAGCGACTGGGCAGTGGTTGCGGCAAGGATCAGCAATTCGTTCACGGAAATTTGCTCCGACTACTGATTCATTGTCGCGAAGAAATCTTCGTTGCTCTTGGAATCCTTCATCTTGTCGAGCAGGAATTCCATGGCATCGATGGTGCCCATCTGCATGAGAATGCGGCGCAGCACCCACATTTTGCTGAGCTTGTCCTTCTCGACCAGCAGCTCTTCCTTGCGCGTGCCGCTCTTGCCGACATCGAGACTGGGGAAGATGCGCTTGTCGGAAACCTTGCGGTCGAGCACGATCTCCGAGTTGCCGGTGCCCTTGAATTCCTCGAAAATCACTTCGTCCATACGACTGCCGGTATCGATCAGCGCGGTGGCAATGATCGAAAGCGAGCCGCCCTCCTCAATATTGCGCGCGGCGCCAAAGAAGCGCTTCGGCCGCTGCAGAGCATTGGCATCGACGCCGCCGGTGAGAACTTTGTCCGATGACGGCACAACGGTGTTGTAAGCGCGGCCGAGTCGCGTGATCGAATCGAGCAGGATGACGACATCGCGCTTATGCTCGACCAGCCGCTTTGCCTTTTCGATCACCATTTCGGCGACCTGGACGTGGCGCGTCGCAGGTTCATCGAACGTCGAGGCAATTACCTCGCCCTTCACCGAACGCTGCATGTCGGTCACTTCCTCGGGCCGCTCATCGACCAGCAGCACCAGCAGGAATACCTCCGGATGATTGTCGGTGATGGCCTTGGCAATGTTTTGCAGCAACACGGTCTTACCGGTGCGCGGCGGCGCAACGATCAGCGCACGTTGGCCTTTTCCTTGCGGGCTGATGATATCAATGATCCGCGCGGACTTGTCCTTTACCGTCGGATCGACGTTATCGAGATTGAGCTTTTCGTCGGGATAGAGCGGGGTAAGATTGTCGAAACTGACCCGGTGGCGCACGGCCTCCGGATCATCGAAATTGACGCTGGTGAGCTTGTTGATCGCAAAATAGCGCTCACCGTCCTTGGGTGCGCGAATTTCTCCTTCGACCGTATCGCCTGTGCGCAAACCCCATTTGCGGACCTGGTTCGGCGAGACATAGATATCGTCCGGCCCGGCGAGATAATTCGATTCCGGACTGCGCAGGTAGCCGAAGCCATCGGTCAACACCTCGATGGTGCCGAGCCCCATGATTTCCTCGCCGTCCTCGGCGACTTCCTTGAGAATGGCGAACATGATGTCCTGCCGGCGCATTGTCGACGCGCCTTCAATCTCCAGTTCTTCGGCCATTTCGACCAGCTCGGCAGCGGTCTTTTTCTTCAATTCTTTCAGATGCATTTCAGATTCAATTCCAAATATTGGGTACGGTCTGGCGCGGAGGCCGGTAGATTATCCTGGCGGTCATTGGGCTTGGGGAAAGCAGACCGGGGCGGCGCGTAAGCGCACGGCCCATGTCGGATGGACCCGGCGACCTTTACCCACCTTCGAGCGAAGGGTCAATGCGCGTGGAACTGCAGATCAGAACGGGCGTACCACCACCAGAATCACGATCAGCGCCGCAGCAATACCGGGGATTTCGTTGAACAGGCGCAGTTGTTTGCCTGAAAGCCGCTGCTCGCCCCGCGCCAGCTTGCCCGCATAACCCGCCAGCACAATGTGGTAGGCTGTAAGTGCAATCACCAAAGCCAGTTTGAGCTGAAACCAGCCCTGGGCAAAGGCACCAGTCGATACTGCAAGTGCCATTCCCAATATCCAGACAACGACCAGGGAGGGCCACAGGATGATATTCAAAAGCTTGCGTTCGCGATCAATCCACCGCGCAGATTCGGCCGAGCCCGCTTCCGATTCCTGATGATAGACGAAAAAGCGCGG
>JANLSP010000618.1:0-15836 GCA_031362485.1 Novosphingobium sp. | reverse complement strand
AGCCTTGTCCAGCGCTGAGGGTAGAGTCATGATTTCCTGGACATACAGCGGCGCGCTTCGCCGTGTGGATATATTTTGGGAGGAATCGGGCGGCCCGCCTGTCCGCCCACCTTCCCGCAAGGGGCTGGGCAGCGCGATGCTTTCATCGCAACTGGGCCTTGCCGAGGTGAAGCTGAACTTTGCTGAAACGGGGGTTCGTTGCAAGCTCAGCATCGACGGGGTGGAGCCGCTGGGAGCGCGGTCCATGGATGTGTCATCTGCTCCGGTTCGCGCACTGCCGTCGATGCGCTGAGACGGAACAATGCTGAAGCACGCGCTAGCGCTGGTCCCGGTCGGAGATAGCCGAGGTCAATAAAAATTCCGCCGCAACACCGTCACGGTGCGATCCTCGCGCGCCATCGCTATGACATGCGAGCCCGGTGAGGCAATCTTGGCCACGTCACTCAGCGGGATGCGCGGCCAGGGGTTCATGTCGCGGATCAGGGTTTCGCTCGTGCAGTGGACGGTGATCAGTTCGCCCGCCTCGGTGCGGATAGTGACGTCGCCGCCTTCGAGCGCAGCCACTTCGCCAATCACGGGCTGCGGCGCCCATGACGGGATCGCGCGGACATCGAGCGAGAGGCGGAACTCGTCTGAGGGGTTGGGCAGCGCAGTGTGGGCGGTCAGGTAATTGAAGATCAGCACGTCGCCCACCTGGAAGTTCGCCGAGCGCCAGTCCTCGTCGGCAATCGCCTCGCGCGGGATGCCGTTGCCCTCGCGGCTGACATCGTGGAGGCTGCCGCGCTTGTGGGTGCCGGGCGCGACGGCAAAGCTGCCCCGGTCCATCGCCACATCACGCACCGGCATCCAGCAGATGGTGAACAGCATGCCCTCGTTATAGAACCCATCCTGGTGACGCCCGGCAAACAGGTCCTGCCCTTCGGCTATCGGCCCGCTGGGAAAGGCCGAGCGGTGCGCGGCAATGGGGATCCACACCGGATCGGCATCGAACACATCGCGCAGAATCGCGTTGAGCAGCGGCTGCTTGACCACTTCGTGCCACACCGCCGTGCCGATGGCATCGCAGGGGCGCCAACTCTCGCTTTTCTTGCCGGTCCACACGGGTGCATCGCCCGCCGGATCGATCAGGCCCTCGGCGGCGAGCGCGGCGCGGTATTGCGCCTCGGCGGCGTGCATCTGCGCCGGATCGATCACCCCGCGCAGATATAGCACGCCGTGATCCTCATAGCGCCGGCGCAGCGCCACGCCGTCGCCGATCAGCGAGGTCGAATCGGTGAGCGTGGCAACCGCTATCACCGGCTCAGACCACATTCCCTGCGCCCGACGCATGCTTTGCGGCGATCCACCCCCAGACGAAGCTCGGCCCGACGCTCGATCCCGCGCCGGGATATATCCGCCCCATCACCGATGCCGTGCTGATGCCGGTGGCATAGAGCCCTTCGATCACCGAGCCATCCTCGCGAAGCACGCGGGCGTTCACATCGGTGACGACGCCGCCATAGGTGCCGACATCGCCCGGCACCACGGGGGCGGCATAGAACGGCCCGGTGTCGATCGGACCAAGCGTATGACTGCCGTCCTCACGGTAGAAATCGCCGAGCCAGTTGTCATAGGCGCGGTTCCCCCGGTGAAACTCGGTGTCTTTTCCGGCGCTGGCGTCGGAATTGAAGCGGTCGATGGTCGCGCGCAGCACGGCGGGATCCACGGCAATCTGAGCCGCCAGCCCGTCAATCGTGTCGTCGCGCTTGAGGAAGCCGGCGTCATACCACGCCTGGGGCTTCTTGCTGGCGGGCATGGTGCCGGTGTACATATATTGGCGCATGTGCTTCTCGTCGACGATCCACCAGCTGGGCACTGCCGGCACCGTGCGGTGGCGCTTCAGCATGCCCTGGCAGAACTCCATGTAGGAGCCCGCCTCGTTCATGTAGCGCACACCGGACTGGTCGACGAGGATCGAAAATGGCTTCGCGATGTTCATCTGGCCCCCGACCGCGGAAATGTCGATGCCATCGCCCTCGTTCCTCACCCCCGGCGGGATCGACATCTGGTTGCCGACCATTTCATCCATCTGGCCGATGGCAGCGCCCAGATTCATCATTTCCTGGATCATCTCGCCGGTGTTGCCCGCCGGGGTTGCAGTCCATTCCACCGAGGTACCCGGCTGATACTGGTCGCGCATGGCCTGGTTGTGCGAGAAGCCGCCGGCATTGACCAGCACGCCCAGATTGGCGCCGATGCGCCAGGGCTTGCCGTCTTTCGTGGTGACCACGCCCTTCACCGCACCGGAGGCATCCTGGATGAAGCCGGTGACCGGCGAATTGACTCGCAGGTCCACGCCGGCCTTGAGGCTCGCCTGCATCATCCGCCCCTGCAAAGCGCCGCCCGCGCTGAGCCAGCGCTTGCCGGTCAGCTTGGACATGGCGATCCGCAAGCCCACCTTAAGCATGGCGAGGCGACCCCGCAGTGAGCTTTTCATCAGCGCGATGTCGAAACCCTCGAAGTGATAGGCGGGAACCTTCATGAAATTGGTCTGCAGCTTGGCCTGCCATTCGCCCAGCTCGTTGGCATCGAACAGGTCGGCGATGATCGTGCGCCCGGGCACCGAGCCGCCGGGGCGGTCGTCATAATAGTCAGGCCAGCTGGCCACGCGGCGCAGCTTGATGCCGTTCCTGACGAGGAATTCGACCATCCTGGCGCCCTCGGTGACATAGGCCGCGCGGCGTTCCCTCGTCGTGCCAGGGGCATCGAGCGACTGACCGGCAGTCGCCTCCATATATGCCATCGACTGCTCGAAGCTGTCTTCCACCCCGTCCGCAGCCATGAACGGGTTGTTGGGGATCCACATCACCCCGCCCGAACGACAAGTGGTGCCTCCAATGAGCGGCATTTTCTCGAGCACGACCACGCTCTTGTCCATGGTGCGCATCACCAGCCCGGAGACCATCGAGCCGCCGCCGCTGCCCGCCACGACGAAATCGAAAGTCTCGTCGAATTGCCCTTCGCTCATGCTTCCTGCTCCTTCAATTCTTTCAGAAATTTGCCACGATCGACTTTGCCGGTGGCATTGCGCGGCAGAGGTTCGCTGCGAAAGGCGAGGCCGCGCGGGACCTTGTAGATCGCAAGGTGTTCGCGGCAGAATGCCTTCGCTGCATCCTCGGTCAACCCCTCTTCGGGCTTGCTGACGATTGTCGCCACCAGCACTTCGCCCAGCCGTGCGTCCGCCCGGCCATATGCTATCGCCTCGGCCACGCCTGGCATGGCGGCCAGCACCCGCTCGACCTCAGCGCAGTAGATGTTCTCGCCGCCCGAGATCACCATGTTCTTCTTGCGATCGACGATGGTGTGGATGCCATTGGCATCAACAATAGCGATATCGCCCGATGCCAGCCAGCCGTCGCTCAGGCATTCGGCGGTGGCCTCGGGATTGTTGACATAGCCGTTCATTACCATCGGGCTGGAGACGAACAGTTCGCCCGGCTCGCCAATCCCTGCCTCGCTGCCATCGTCGCGGCGCAGTTGCACTCTGGCGGTTGGCACGGCCCAGCCGCAGGCGCCGGGATGCGCGAGATAGATGTCACCGCTGATCCCGCAGGTCCAGGCAGTGGCTTCGGTCTGGCCATAGCCGTTCGACAGCTGGCAGTGCGGCATGCGCGCCTTGATCGCCTCGACCAGGGCCATGTCGAGCGGCGCGGAGCCGTTGGCCATGTAACGCACCTGCGCCAGCAGCTCGGGCGTGGCGCGCGGGTGGGCGAAGATGTCGAACAGCATGGCAGGGACGAAATTGAGCCGGGTCATGCCCAGTGTCTCGATCATCTCGATGGCAATGTCAGCGTTCCATTTGCCCATGATGTGGATTGTCGTGCCCAGACTGATCGCACGCAGACTTGGCATGATGCCGCCAAGGTGGAACATCGGCCCCAGGATCACTGCCGGAGTGGCCATGGAGCGCTGGTGTTCGGGCAGGCGCTCGCCGGTCTCTTCTTCATAGCGCACATCGTACAGCGCGCCCATGAAAGTCGCGACCGAGACCGACGCGGCCAATGCGCCGTGGCTGAGCAGCGCGCCCTTGGGAAAGCCGGTTGTGCCCGAAGTAAACAGCACAATTGCCGGCTCATCGGGATCAATATCTTGCGGAGTAAAATCATGTCCGGGGACCGGCGCACTCAGCGCGGCGAAATCGGCGTCCGTGCCGGGCCGCAAGGGCTGGCGGGGCATGCCGACGACGATGCGCGGGAAGGTGGGATCGGGCAATGCGGCGCAGATGATGTCGTCGCGCTCGGCATCGAGAATGGCGAGGCCCGCACCTGCCGTCTCCATCGCCCGCAGCATTTCATCCGCCACCCCGCGGCTGTTGACCAGCGCGGCGATGCCACCAAGCGAGGTGATCGCGATAAGGCTGAGAATCCATTCGGGCCGGTTTGACATGACCACCGCCACCATGGTCCCCTTGCCGACGCCGAACCGGTCGCGGAGCGCGCTGGCGAGCGCAGCGGCGCGGGCGAAACCTTCGCTGTAGCTGAAGCTGTTCTCGCCATGGACCACCATGGTCCGTTCGCCGAACTCCAGCCCCTTGCGATAGATTCCGGCGAGATTGCGCGGGAGCCCCTTGAACACTTGCTGCTCACGGTCGCGCACTGTCACGGTCTCGAGTTCCCACGCCTTTCCCGGGCCGATCAACCGATCGGCAAGCGGATCACGAATGTTGCCGCGATAGAATGGCGGCGCCGGGCTGGGCATGGACTTCTTTCTCCCACAATTATCACGACAGGCTTTTGCCTATTGGTTATGCAACGCCTTAAGTTCATTCGGTGATAGGGAGAGACGGGCTTGTCGGCAAGGCTGGAAGGCAATGCAATCGCCGAATGGCGCACGAACTGGACGGTGGTCCTCGCGGCATCGGCCGGCGCCGCCATGTCAGCCATCGGCAGCTATTCGACCAGCCTGTTTTTCGAGCCGCTCGAGCGCGCGTACGGTTGGAGCCGGGTCGAGATTTCCTCGGTCCACCTGTTCGGCGCCGCCGCTGCCATCCTGCTCGCACCGGCTGTGGGCCACATGGTTGACCGGCTCGGCGCACGCCGCGTCGCCATCCTGGCGATCATTGCCATTACGCTTGGCTTTTCATCGTTGGGGTTAACGGGCCCGAGCATCTGGCACTGGCGCGGTCTGTGGGTAATGCTGGCCCTGATCGCGGTTCTGCATCAACCGATGGTCTGGAGCTCGGCGGTCGCAGGCTTCTTTTCGGCAGGGCGCGGATTTGCCATGGCAGTCACCCTGTCAGGGACCAGCATCTGCTCGGTAATAACCCCGCCGCTGACCGTATGGTTGATCGACCACTATGGCTGGCGTCTGGCTTTTCCGGGACTTGCCCTGTGCTGGGCAGTGATCGTGCTGCCGCTGGTGCTGCTGTTCTTCACCAGCGTGACAGACAAGGCGCGCAAACAGGGCGCGCCGCCGACCACTCGGGCCGCGCACGGCGGCTTTTTCGCCGCATTCCGCAGCGAAGCCATGACTGCCAAATTCCTCCAGCTCCTGGCAGCGGGGTTTGCCATCGCGCTGGTCGTCGTCTCCGTGGCGCTGACCATCGTGCCGATCCTTTCGGGAGGCGGCATTGCGCGCGGAACTGCGGCAGGGATTGCCTCGCTGCTCGGCATTGCATCGATCTGCGGCCGGCTGACCATCGGACTGCTGCTCGATCGTCATTCCGGAAGGATTATCGCCGGAGTGGCTGTCTGCCTACCAATCATCGGCAGCCTGGTGCTGATCGGCGCGCCCGGTTCGGTGCCGGCGGCAATGGTGGCGGTCGCAATCTTTGGCCTCGCACTGGGGGCGGAGCTCGACATTCTGGCGTACCTGACTTCGCGCTATTTCAAGGTTCAAAGCTTCGCCATGCTGTTCGGCACAGTCGGGAGCTTCGTGGGGCTCGCCGGCGCGCTGGGGCCGGTCATGCTCAATGCAGTCTATGATGCGACGCATAGCTATCAGCTGGCGTTGTGGGCAATTGTGCCGATCTGTCTGGTTTCTGCGGCCCTGTTCATTACGCTGGGGCCTTATCCGGTGTTCGATAAGGAAGAAGCCTAGCCCAGCAGCACTGGCAGTCCTGAAGGCCCCTGCTGCTCCAGTCCGCCGGTGATGAACGGGGCGGGCGCATCGGGATCGAGCCGCATCTTGGGGAAAGCATCAAGCAGCGCATTGATACCGACCTCCATTTCCACCCGCGCGACATTCATGCCGAGGCACCGGTGGGTGCCAAGTCCGAAGGCCATGTTGGTGAGAAAGGGGCGGTGGATGTCAAAGGCGTCCGGGTTTTGCCAGCGCAACGGATCGCGGTTGGCCGGACCAAGGCACAGCTCCAGCACGGAGCCAGCCTCCATCGGAACCCCGTAAAACTCAGTGTCCTGCGTCACCATCCGATAGAAATAGGGCGCAGTGGGGTTCCAGCGCAGTGCTTCCTCGATGGCCTGGGCAAGCAGCGACCGGTCAGCCTTGACCTGTTCAAACTGATCAGGATGGGTGAAGAGCGCAAACAGCGTAATCCCCATCTGACGCCACGAGGTGCCGCCACCGGCGATCATCACCAGCTTGGCGTGGGCCATGATCTCGCGGTCGGTGAGGGGACGCGCCTCTTCGCCCGGCAGCAACAGTTTCGTCTTGAGCAGGAAGCTGATCAGATCGTCCTGCTGCGCAGCGCGGCGCGCGGCGATCAGACGAAGCAGTGTTGCCTCGACAATCTGCCCATTGGCAATGCGTTGCTCCATGGTGACCTTGCGGCTCGCGCTGGTGGAATTGAGATAAGCTTGCCGGAAGCTCAGCGCTTCGTCGCCGTCGAGGCCGATCGCCGTGGTGATCGTATAGACCGGCACGCGCGCGCAGAAATCAATGTTGAGGTCAGCGCGGTCGCTTGCGGCCATGCGCGCGATCAGCCGCTCGACGATGCTGTCGATCGTGCGCTTGCGCCACCAGTTCATCGCCTCGGGCATCAGGAACCTGGGCTGGATAGTGCGGCGGTAGGCGCGGTGAACCGGGGGGTCCATCTCGAGAATGCCCATCGCATACTGGTCAAGCTCGCTGGCGTGGCCCTGCACCGAGTTGGAGAAAGTCTTTGGATCGCGGAAGGCATCCTCGCAGGCCTGGTAAGTCAGCGCGGTATGGTGCTGGCGGCCGGCGGCGCGGATGTGGCGATCATGATGCGGCAGGCCAAGCAGCTCGCGCACCCGCCCCTTGTGCACGGGCGCCTTTGCGCGCAGCCCATGCAACCGGGGCATGACACCGTTCAGATCAACCCAATTGCCCATGGCCAAGGCTTCGTTGGTGACGTCGTTGAGCTCGTCGTAGAGCGGATCGTCGGCAGTGAGGACGTCTTGCACTGCGGCATTGGTCATTGTGGCTCTCCTGCCGCGCGCGCCAGCGCAATCCGGGCTTCTGGGGTCTCGTGGGGCAAGCGGCGGGCGACCAGCGCGATCAGTACATAGGCCGGAATAGCCAGCACCAGGATCGAGAACAGCCCGGCATTGAGCGATCCGGTGATGACCGAGACCTTGCCCGCCCAATATGGCCCGATGCCGGATGCGACGACAATGGCGACCAGCGAATAGGCAGCCGAGGCTGCGCCGCGCATGCGCGGCAGCACCAGATCCTGCATTAATGCTGCAGTCGCCCCGCCCCACAGGCCGCTGAACACGCCGATGACGAACTTCGCGGCGAGGAACACTGCGAAATCACGCGTCAGCAGCAGCAGGACGATGCCGGGGATAATCCCGGTCAGCGCCAGCGCCAGCATGCCCATTGGCGCGCGCAGATCGCGGGCGCGCCAGCGGTCGGTCATGTATCCGCCGATCAGCACGCCGACAAAGCCACCCGCCGCCGCGATCAGGCCCAGCGAGAGGCCGATTTCGGTGGGAGTCTTGTCAAAAGTCCGCATCGCATAGGGCGCCGCCCAGACCCCGACTGCGCCGCCGATACAGGCGATCAGCGCGGTTGCACCCGCCGCCATGACAAAGGTGCGGTCGCCATAGGTCAGGCTGAACAGCGCTCGGTCACGCAGGCTTTGCACCTGCCCCCAGGTGATCACCGCATAGGCGCCGAAGCCAAAGGCGGCCCATTGCGCCTTGTCGCCGGTAAGCCAGTAGAGCATCAGCGCGATCATCACGAGCCCGGCGGTGAGGGCCAGGTTGCGCAGCAGGGCCGATTGCCCGCCGAGCCGCTGCAACGCCAGGAAAGTGAAGGGCGGCAATGCCGCGCCAACCTCGCGGGTGACCACAGCGCCGACGCTCAACGCTTCGGGCTGGGCGCGCGCTGGCTCGCGGATCAGCAGGATCAGCAGCGACAGCGGCAATCCGCACAGGCCAACCGCATAGAGTGCCGCCTGCCAGCCCTTGATCGCACATGCGCCCTGCCACGGCAGCAGGGTGCACATGTCGCCCCAAAACTGCAGGAAGACACCGCCCAGCACCATCGCGCTGGCCCCGCCGAGAAAGGTGCCCGAGAGATTTGCGCCCAAGACTGCGGCGCGGTTCTTCTTGGGAAACATGTCAGCCAGCAGCGAATTGGAACATGGGTTGGCCACCGCCTCGCCAACGCCAACGCCGATGCGGGCAAAGGCCAGTGTGGTGAAACTGCCTGCCGCGCCGCCCAGCGCGGTCATCACCGACCATAACGCTACCCCGAATGCCATCAACTTCTTGCGAGGCAGGAAGTCCGAAATCCGCCCCATGGCGATGCCGACGACCGAATAGAACACGGCGAAGGCGGTGCCCAGGATGAAGCCGAGATCAGCATCGTCGAGGCGCAGGTCGGCCTTGATCGATTGCGCGAGGATCGAGACGATCTGCCGGTCAAGATAGTTGAACAGGTTGGCCGTTGCCATCAGGACCAGCGCGAACCACGCTGCCCCGGTTATGCGCGATCTGGCCGGACTACCGGCGGCAATGGTGGCCACATGTTCTCCCTGGATGAAAGCGCCTCCCTTTCACGGGAGGAGCTTGTCTCAACTGATCCGCAGAAAATTCTTGGCGTTATTGCAGATGATATCGCGGATATCTGACTCGGGAACTCCGGCAAAGTCGCGCCTGATGATCGCGTGGCTGTTCGGGAAAGTTGTTTCCGAATGCGGATAGTCGCTCGACCACATGATGTTCCTGCCGCCCGGCAGATCGCGCATGAGGATGCCGGCGCGGTCCTGGATGAACGAGGCCCAGATGTTCCGGTCCATGTAATAGCTCGGCGGATTGTCTATCACGCTATCGGTCCAGTAACGCTGCTTCTCCCAGACGCGGTCGTTGTATTCGGCGTACCAGGCCAACCAGCCCACGCCCGATTCCATCGTGCCGATGCGCAGATCGGGGAAGCGGTCAAATATGCCGTTGTAAATGAAGATGCCGATCGGCTCGGCCATCGCCGTCTTCGACATCGCCATGTCGGGCAGGAAGTGCTGCTTGTCGCCAAAGCGCGGCGAGCGACCGCCGAGATGGAAGGTGATGACCATCCCCTCGTCGCTGAGCACCTTCCACAGCCGGTCAAATTCGGGCTGATAATATTGCAGCGCGCCCTGCGGGTCGCCGGTCTGCGCCGCGACCTGACCAGACTTCAAATTCTTGATCTCGGACGAGGTTTTCCAGGCATCGGGATTCTGCGGGAAAGCGGGCAGCTGGACCATACGGAAGCCCATTTTGGCGAGGCGCTTCACATGCGCGATGGTCTCGTCGATATCGCGCATCGGCGCGTGACCGACGGGAAAAAGCCGGTGCGGCGCGTTTGACGCCCAGTCCATCACCCAGCGGGAGTAGGCTTCAAAGCTGGCGATATAGAGGTCATTGTCAAAGCTGCCCAGCGGGCCGCCACCGAAGCAGATCGCCTGGTCGATGCCGTCCATGTCCATGTCGGCGAGGCGCTTGGCAGGGTCATAGGTATTGCGCTGGTCAGCGAGCCGGCCGACCATCTTGAATTCCTTGCCTGTGCGGCCAGCCTGGTTGTTGATCATCATCACCGGGCGGCGATTGCCCTCGAAGCAGATGTAATCGCACTCCTCGCCGAACTCGATCACCGGCGCCTTGGCCTTCTGCGCTTCGGGCAGATAGTCCTTCCACATGTCATGCGGCGGATCGATGTGAACATCGGCATCGAAAATAGGACCCCAGGTCCAGTCTTCCTTCAGCGCACTGCCAAACAGCGGATCAGCTTCGCTCATTTCCAGTCTCCCGATCGTGTCACCAGATAATTCGCAATGGCGAACTTGGTATCGAAATCCAGAATACTGGGATTCGTTGGCCGGGTCAATCCAATGCGCACAAATCGGGCCGCATCAGGAAAATCAGGTCACCCCGCGTACATAGGCGTCGATCGTGCCTGAACAGGCGATTTTGTCGCCGCCGGCAAGGTCGGCAAAACGCTGGATGTCGTCAGCGATCGAGGGGCTGGAGCGGCCGCATTCGCAGGTGGCCCAGGTCGCGCGGATCTTGTCGCCTGAGATCACCCCGCCCCAGCGCCCCTTCATCGACAGGTCAAGGAAAGCGGCGCGGCCTTCGACTTCGCCGTCAAAGCACGGCTCGATCAGGTTCTCGCCCGATTCGTCCAGCAGCAGCAGGATCATCCACGGCGGCAGGTGATAACGTCCGGCCGCACAGCGCGGCGCATTGGTGTTGAGCTCCTGCATGCCATAGCTCTGCAGCGCGCGCTCCTGCGAAATGTTGAACGTCTCGAAGACGAACTCCTTGTAGTCGTCGGGCAGCGCCACACGCTTGAGCCCGCCGCTGATGAAGGTGGTGTTTTCCTGGAAGTCCTTGCCCGAAAATCCGCGTTCGCGCACTTTGCTCGCCACCTGGAACAGCGGCACGAACAGGCCCATGATGTGCAGAGGGTAGTCGCGGTTGGCGATCAGCGCCTCTGCCGCCTGCTCGACTGCCGAGGCCACCGAGTCCTCGCGCGACTTGGCCTGTGCCTCAAACCAGGCAATTTCGCTGGGCTGCGCAGTGCCGTCAGCAATGCGCTTGCGCAGCATGACCATGTCGACGATGCTGCCAATCGTCATCGGCGGCACGTCCGGGGCAAATGGCGGAAAATCGGGCGGGCTGAACGCCATCACCATCGGCATGCCGGTTGCCCGGTTGCGCGGGCTTGCCGCAACCTGGCCCAGGCTGATCATCCGCCGGTCGTTGGCGGGCTTCAGGCCATACCACTCGATCATGCGCAGCAGTGCCTTGCCGCAGAAATCGAGATCGGCCTGCACAGCGTTCATCATCGCGCACTTGCCGGTGGTGCCGCTCGAGCACGAGACAAAGTGCCCATGCTCTTCCAGCATGGTCAACCAGTCATCCAACCCTTTGGCGCCGCTGGTATCGAGCGCGGGTACACGCTGCGTCGAGACCGTATCGAGCCATTTGCCCATGCGGTCCCACCTGCCTTCGAACAGCCAGCTTTCGGGGTAACTCTTGTAGGCGGTATGCGCGAACAGCAGCGGCACCAGATCGTGCAGCGAGGCAATCCGGCTTACCGAACCTTCCTCCGCACGGTTTGCCAGCAGCTTGATCTTGCCGACCTGGTCCAGAAACACCTCGTCGGCGGCGGCCAGCTGGCGCGAGATCAGGTCCTTGTGGCCCTCGACATAGGGATCATCACTGTCGATCGGCGAGACCAGCCGCGCAGCCTCGCCCAGTTCCTGCACTGCAGTTGCCATGGCAGTTTCCTCTCATCCCGGTTTTGCCGAGATCATCCTGCCACATCAGGGGGGAGTCAACGATTCTATAGAACCTTCAGTGCGGCGATCAGCACGGCGTCGTTCGTGCTTTCCGGATTGGCCCGGATTGCCGCTTCCTCGCGGCTGATCTCGCCCCAGATGGCATCATCCACCCGTCCCGACAGCGAACGGGCGACGCCGGTCACATCGATTCCGGTGAGCGCCGCAAGCGCCTGACCCAGCACAGGATCGTCCGCCAGGCGCAGCCCGTCGCCAAGTGCGGGCACCATTGCCTCGATCAGGCTGCCCGCCATGGCGCTGCGCAGGAAACCGGTCGCCGCGCTCGGCCCGCCGCGCAACAAGGCCTGGGCATTGTCGATGCCGATGACCCGCACGGTATCGGCAATGATCGGCGCGGCGCGGCGCGCACCTTGTTCGGCCACCCGGTTGAGGCTGCGCTGCAAGCGCGCCTTGAATACCGCCGAAGTCAGGATGTTTTGCAGAACATTGCCCCGGCCGCCAAAGACTTCGGGCAGATCAAGCCTGGCAAGCTCGTTGTCATAGAAGCCGCCGGGCGCGCCCAGCCGCGCAAGGGCATTGCGCGTTGACCGGGTCAACAGGCGCCGGATGGCATCGACCAGGCTGAGCGATTCCAGCGTCGAACAGGCGGGCAGAGCCAGCGCAGAGCTGGCGGCAAGGCCTGCCAGAACAGCGCGGCGGCTGGTGAAAGAAAGTTCCGATGCGACCATTATCCACTTCTCCCGAAAGTGCCCGGGTACCCTCCCGGCTGACATGTCCCCATATGGACAGCAAGATGAACCGCGCCCGACTCCTCGTATTCAACGCCGTGCTTGGTGTGCTGGACTACCGCGTTCCCGATGGAATGACGATAGAGTTCGGTTCGGTCGTACTCGCGCCGCTCGGGCCGCGCCAGCTTGTCGGGATCGTCTGGGAGGCAGACCGGCTCGCGGCAACCGAGGTTCCCGATGGCAAGCTGCGGCCGATCATCGACGTGCTGCCGGTGCCGCCACTCAGCGCACCGCTGCGCCGGCTGATCGAGTGGACCGCCGATTATTATTGCGCGCCGATCCAGTCGGTCGCGCGCATGGCGCTGTCGTCAACCGCGGCCCTGCGCGGCGGCAGCACGACTACCGAGTATCGCCTCTCGGGGCTGGAGCCTGCCCGCCTTACGCCCCAGCGTGCCGCCGCGATGGACGCGCTTGGCGGCGAGCAGGCCTCGATTCGCGAGCTCGCGGCCATGGCGAGTGTATCCGAAGGCGTGCTGCGCGGGATGGCCAACACCGGGTTGCTTGAGGCTGTCATTGTCGATCTCGACCGGCGCTATGTGTGCGCGCGCGCCGACTTTGCCGCGCCGGAACTCACTGCGGACCAGCAGGGCGCGGCGGACCGCTTCGTCGCGGCAGTGCGCGAGCACAAGTTCGCCCCGTTCCTGCTCGACGGGGTGACCGGCTCGGGCAAGACCGAATGTTATTTCGAGGCGATTGGCGAAGCCATTGCGCTAGGCCGGCAAGTGCTGGTGCTGCTCCCCGAGATTGCGCTCACCGAAAACTTCCTGCGCCGCTTTGAAGCGCGCTTTGGCACCCCGCCAATCCTGTGGCACAGCTCGGTGAAAGCCAGCGAGCGGCGGCGGGCGTGGCGGGCAGTGGCCTCCGGCGAGGCGCAAGTCGTGGTCGGCGCACGTTCAGCCTTGTTCCTGCCATTCGCGCGGCTGGGGCTGGTGGTGGTCGACGAAGCGCACGAGGTATCGTTCAAGCAGGACGATGGCGTGCGTTATAACGCGCGCGATGTCGCAGTGATCCGTGCACGGTTCGAGGCCGTGCCGGTCATACTCGCCAGCGCCACCCCGGCGCTCGAATCGCTTCAGCTCGCCGAAGCCGGTGTCTATGAACGCATTGATCTGCCGGCGCGGTTTGGCGGCGCGACAATGCCCGAAATCTCGCTGGTTGATTTGCGCGCCGAAGAGCCCGAGCGCGGTCGCTGGCTCGCCCCCCGGCTCGTCGCCGAAATGCGCAAACGGCTGGCGAAGGGCGAGCAGTCGCTGCTGTTCCTCAATCGGCGCGGCTATGCCCCGCTGACGCTGTGCCGCCACTGCGGTTACCGCTTCCAGTGCAGCAATTGCACCGCCTGGCTGGTCGAACACCGCCTCTCGCGCCGGCTAGCCTGCCACCATTGCGGCCATCAGGAGAGTGTGCCCGAGGCCTGCCCCGAATGCGCCACGGCAGACTGCCTCGTCGCCTGTGGCCCCGGAGTGGAGCGCATCGCGGATGAAGTCGCCGAACTGATGCCCGAGGCGCGGGTGGCCGTCGTAACGTCGGACACGCTCAACACGCCGGAAAAGATTGCCGATTTTGTGGCGGGGGCAGAACAAGGCCTGATCGATGTGATCGTCGGCACGCAGCTCGTCACCAAGGGCTATCACTTCCCCGAACTCACTCTTGTGGGCGTGGTCGATGCCGATCTCGGCCTTGAAGGCGGGGACCTGCGCGCGGGCGAGCGGACCTATCAGCAGATCGCGCAGGTTTCTGGCCGCGCCGGGCGCGGAGCCAAGCCCGGCCATGTGCTGATCCAGACCCGCGCGCCGACCTCCCCGGTGATCGCCGCGCTCGCCGCGGGAGACCGCGACGCCTTCTATGCCGCCGAAGCCGAAGCCCGCCGCGACGCCGGTGCGCCGCCGTTTGGGCGCTGGGCGGCGATCATCGTCTCGAGCGAAGACGAAGCCGAAGCCCGCGACGCCGCCCGCGCAATCGGTGCCGCGCGGCCAGACCTGAACGACATCGCCATCCACGGCCCGGCGCCCGCGCCCATGGCAATGCTGCGCGGCCGCTATCGCTACCGCCTGCTGATAAACGCCCGGCGCACCAGCGAATTGCAGAAAGTAATCCGGGGCTGGCTCGACCCGCTGAGGTTTCCGCAAGGGGTAAGGATTGGGGTGGATATTGATCCGTATAGTTTTGTGTAGAGTCGCAGCCGAATCGCAGCCAGGAGAACCCCATGCTCACCGTCCATCACCTCGGCATTTCGCAATCGGAACGGATCGTCTGGCTCTGCGAGGAGCTCGGGATCGATTATGAATGCCAGCGCTACGAGCGCCGCGCCGACAATCGGATGGCGCCCGACGAATACAAGGCGCTGCACCCGATGGGCGTGGCACCGGTGATCAACGAAGGGGATTTCACGCTTGGTGAAAGCGGGGCGATTTGCGACTACCTTTGCGCAAGGTATGGCGACGGGTCCTTATCGCCCGGGCCGGACGATCCGGACTTTGCCGACCACTTGTTCTGGTTCCACTGGTCGAACGCTACGTTCATGGCGACGCTGATGATGCAGCTCGCGGTGAGCTTCATCGGGGGCGATGTTTCGGCTGGTTTCGTCGGCGAGCGAGCACGGATCTGCTGGGAGATGGTAGAGCAACGGCTCGGCGAAACACCGTACTTCGGCGGACGCAACCTGACTACCGCGGACATCATGATGGTCTACATCCTCACTACCAGCCGCAAGCTCCGCGGGACATCGATCGACCATCTGCCCATCGTCAAGGCCTACCTCCAGCGGATCGGCAAGCGCGCGGCTTACCAGCGCGCCATGGCCAAAGCCGAGCCGGGGAAGCCGCCCCATCTCAGCTAAGCTCCGCCGAGCACCAGTCGCACATGCACCTCAAGCGGGGCGATCGCCGGGGCCCAGAGTTTGTGGCCTTAGCTGTTGTGTGCAGGGGGCTATTGATATCGATCCGTATAGTTTTGTTTGAGGATCACCCCTCCAGCAGCGCCGCCGCCTCCAGCAGCCGCTCACCATGTTCGGCCTCTTCCTTGCCATTCAGCCGGAACAGCCGCGCCGCTTCTTCGTTGCTGCTGTTGGCCGCCCAGCTTTCATATAGCGCCTCGCCCGCATATTCGCTCTGCGCCAGCCCGCGCAGGCCTTCCGGGGTGAGCGGCACGGACATCATCGGTCCGCCAAGATAGGGATTGTCCGAGGCTTCGGGCGGCGGGTATGCCTCGCCGCTGATCGCCAGGATTGCCTTGGAGACGCGGTGCGAATGGGCCAGCTCCTCTCGGCCATTGTGCTCCAACAATGCCACGACTGCCTGATTGTCTGAACCCGCTGCGATGCCGCGATAGAGGTCAAGCCCGGCCGCTTCGATCAGCACCAT
>JANLSP010000597.1:0-5364 GCA_031362485.1 Novosphingobium sp. | reverse complement strand
CAGACTGTGATCGAACCGGCCAAGAGAAATTAGAGTAACTGGCCTATTTTGACCGCAATCAAGGTTTGGTTGCCGGGGCAGTCCAAAACGGGGGCTTCTCCCCTACTCGGGCGGCGGACCAAGCGGTTCCGCCGCCTTTTTTCACAGTAGCTCCGCGAACCCCGCAAGCTCGGCCTTCAATTTCTCCAACGCCTGCGCTTTTAGCTGGTGCACGCGGGGCACGCTGACCGACAGCACTTCGGCAATCTCGGAGAGGTTCAGCTCCTCGACGAAATAGAGCTGGACGATCACCTGCAGACGCTCAGGCAGCGCAGCAATCGCCTCAGTGACGGTTTCGCGCAGTTCCTCGTCGGCAAGCAGCGCGAAGCGGTCGGGCCGCTCATCGGCGAAGGCCATGTCGCTATCCGAATAGGTCTCATCCATCGATTCAAAGCGCAGCGGCTCGCTCGAACCACGCATCGCGGCCAGCTCGACTGCGGTGATGCCCATGGCCCCGGCCAGTTCCGCATCGGCCGGTTTGCGGCCCAACTGGCCTTGCAGGGCGGCTTCGGCCTCGCGCAATTGCCGCCGACGCTGGCTCGCCCCACGCGACAGCGGCACGTTACGGCGAATGAGATCAACCATCGCGCCGCGCACGCGCAGCTTGGCATAGGCGGCGAAACCGTCTTCGCCAGGTCCGGTGTGACGCTGGGCACATTCGGTGAGCGCGACCAGCCCGGCCTGCATCAGATCTTCCATTTCGATGCCCGGTCGGCCGGTGCCCTGGACATGCCAGGCGAGCCGTCGGACCATTGGCAAAAACCGCCGGACACGGCTGGCGATATCGCCCTGATAGGCAGCAGCAGCAAAGCTCTTGTGGTCGTGGATCATGCGGCAATACTCTCGGTCGGGGTTTTGGCAGTCGGGTAATCACTCGGGGCAGGCAGCGCCGGGGAAGGGGGGTGCTCGCCGCCGACAACTTCGATCACTTCAATCGGCTGGGCCTGCGGCAGTTCGGAAATCGACAGCACCAGGCAGCTGGGCGCGCGCAGCCGCAGCAGCGCGGCGAGCGCGCGGCGGGCGCGCGGCTGGACGATCAGCACAATGGGGGGTGCAGAGGGCCCGCGCGCTGCGATGATGGCGGCAATGCGCTCGCCAATCGAGCGGGCAAGGTCGGGCTCGATCATCGGCTGGCCGGTGGCGGGATCGTGCAGACCCTGAACGATCATGCTTTCGAGCGATGCATCGAGCGTGATCACTGGCAGGCGCTCGCTTGGCGCGCAGATCCGCCCGATTATCAGCGAGCCGAGATCGGCGCGCAGCATCTCGACCAGCCGGTCATGCTCAAGCGTGGTCTGCACCGACTGGCTGAGGCTGGCGAGGATCGGCAGCGGGTGGCCGATGGGAATGCCGTCTTCGAGCAGCGCGCGCAGCAGCCGGGTCAGCGCGGCGAGCGACAATGGCTGGGGGTGGATAGTTTCGACGAGGCCCGCGGCACGTTCTTTCACGCCCTCGAGGATCGCGCGCACTTCGTCGGGGCCGAGCAGATCCTGCGGGCGCGCGGCAAGTGACTGGTTGAGATGGGTGGCGATGACCGTGCTAGCATCGACGGTCAGGAAACCCTGGGCTATCGCCTGATCGCGCTGCGCCGGGTCGATCCACAATGCGTCGCAGCCGAAGCTGGGATCGCGGGTCGCCTCGCCAGTAATGCCATGGCCGGGGCGGGCGTCACCGGTGTCGATGGCGAGCACTGAATCGGCGCGGATGGAGGCTCCGCCCAGCGGCACTCCGCCCAGCAAGATGCGGTAGTCGCCCGGTGCCAACTCGAGGGCATCGCGTACGCGGAATTGCGGCACGACAAAGCCGAAGCTCTGGCTCAGCTGTTTGCGCACCCCGGTGATCCGCGCGACCAGCGGCGAGCCGCGGCGGTCATCGACCAGATGGACGAGGCCATAGCCAAGCTCGATGGTGACCAGAGTGTGGTCGGATACGTCTTCCAGCGCGATTTTCGCAGGGTCTGGCGCGGGTTCGGCGGGTGGCGGCGCGGGTTTGGCCTGGCGCGCGCGCAGCTTGCGCCACAGCATGAAGGCGATGGCCGAGGCAGGCAGGAAGATGGTCTGCGGCATCGCCGGGATCATGCCCATCGCGCCAAGGATTATCGCCACCGGCAGCCAAATCCTGGGATCGGCGAACTGCCCCCCGATCTGCCCCGAAAGATCGCGCGCGTCGGCGACGCGGGTGACAATGACTGCGGCTGCGATCGACAGCAGCAGCGCGGGAACCTGCGCAACCAGCGCGTCGCCCACCGCCAGCGTGACATAGAGCTGCGCTGATTCGCCCGCCGAAAGCCCGTGGCTGATCATGCCGAGGCAAAAGCCGGCGATGATGTTGACCCCCAGGATCAGCAACGCGGCAATCGCATCGCCTTTGACGAATTTGGATGAGCCATCCATCGCGCCATAAAAATCGGCCTCGGTGGCGACTTCCTTGCGCCGTGCCTTGGCTTCTTCGGAAGTCATCAGCCCGGCTGCCAGATCGGCGTCGATTGCCATCTGCTTGCCGGGCAGGGCATCGAGGGTGAAACGGGCCGAGACTTCGGAGACTCGGCCCGCGCCCTTGGTCACCACCACCAGATTGATGATGATAAGGATGATGAAGACGAATATGCCGACGGCGAAATTGCCGCCGATCAGGAAGGCACCGAAGGCCTCGATGGCGTGTCCCGCCGCCGCCGTCCCCTCGTGGCCGTGCACCAGTACGACTCGGGTCGAGGCAACATTAAGTGAGAGGCGAAGCAGTGTCGCGAATAGCAATACCGACGGAAACGACGAGAAGTCGAGCGGCTTGGCGGCATTCATCGCCGCCATCAGGATCGCCACCGAAAGTGCAAAATTGAGCACGAACGACATATCGAGCAGCAGCGCCGGTACCGGCACAATCATCAGCACGATCAGCGCAAGGATGCCCATAGGCATTGCCAGTGCGCCGAAGCCGGGCATGCGCGCGAAAAGGCCAGTCACAGGCCGAGGCTCCGCAGGTTACCGTAGGCGGCGCGCACAAAGCTGGGTGCGCTGGCCTGGCCTTGCGGGTTGGCGAGGCCAAAGGCATCGCGCAGGGTATCGGCCATTGAGGGGCGCAAAAGCCCCGCCCCTTCAGGGGAGGGGTTGGGGTGGGGTATGGCGGCCATAGGCGACGCTGCGAATGGGGCCAGACCCCACCCCTCGGTCCCCTCCCCTGAAGGGGCGGGAACGGCAGTGATGCCCATCGCGCTTTCCACTTTTCCGCGCAGCAGTTCCATTACTGAGCTGACCGAGCGCGGTTCACCGCTGGCCCCATAAAAGATCGAACGGTTCGCCGCGGCCGCCTTCGGCATCAACGCTGCGGCGCTCTGGCCGGGATCGATTTGCAACGCTGTGAGAAACTGCGAGGCACCTCCGCTGCCGAGGAAATGCGCGAGATATAGCTCCGCCGCATCGGGCGCGCGGCCAAGAATCGGGGTGAGCGCAGCCGCATTGTCCTGCGCCAGTTCGGCCGCCATTGCCGCCGATGCATCGGGATTGAAACGCAGTGCCATGACTGCACCACGCATCGCGGGATCGCGCACACGCCCGCCCTGGATCGCTCCACTCGCCCAATCGAGCCCATGCGCGGCGCCGTGCGCCTCCAGCGTGCGAAGCCAGGTTCCCTGGGTGAACTGATAGAGCCCGGCAGCGCTGGAGGTGCCAGCGCGGGCGTCGGGCTCAAGGCTCGATTCGATCCGGGCCTGCGCCATCAGATAATCGAAGTCGATGCCGCTGCGCGATGCTGCGCGGGCAATTGCCGCGCGGACGTTGCCGCTGCCAATGGACTGTACTTCGCTCAATTCCGGTTCCCGGCGTGTTGTTACCGGGTGGAGTTCAGCAAGAGCCGTGCCAGTTTGTTACCCCCGCGCGCCCGCATAGGCATAGGCGGGGGCACGGTAGAGCGCCGGGGCGCCGGTCAGCGCATCAAGCCGGGCCGAGACATTGGCGGCGATCAGGTTGCGAATCTGGCGGTTTACCTCATTGAGCCGCCGTGCCGCATCGAGCATGCCCTTGCATTCCTCGTCGACTTCGAGCGCGCCTGACGTGTCCAGCGTGCCGCATAGCAAGGTCTTTTCCGCCGCGGCGCCAAGGATTGCGTCAAGATCAAGCCCGGCAAGCGCCTGCCGCTCGGCCTGCAGAACGGCAAGCATCTGCCCCAATGTATCGCGCAAGTGGCTCATTTGCTTGTCCTCAGCAACAGTCCGGCGGCGATGATGGCATCTGCCACCCGCGCCGGAACCACCGGATAGGAGCCGTTTTCGACAGCCTTGCGGATCATCGAGACGCGCTCGGCATCGATCGGCGGCGCACCCGGATCGAGCGCGTCGCTGGCGGAGAGCTCGGCGGGGAGGCTTGCCGAGGCTTGTGGTTTCACGCCGCCGGCGGCGCCGCGAAGGGGCTTGGCTTCGACCAGGCTCACAGGGAGCACGGGTCCGAACTGGATCGTTGGCATTTTGCCGCTCCTCGGGTTTCTACTCAGGTCCAAGAACGGCAGAAAGAAAGGGGCATTAAGGGGCGGAGCGGCGGAATTTTGCCGCATGCCCGGCAGAAATGTTCAGGGCACCGGAATCGAGACCAGCCCAGGCCGGATCACCTGCGCGCGCATCGGCTGGGCCCGGGCGGCCAGGCTGCGCACGCGGATCCAGCCACCAACGGGTCCGCCGTCGATCGCTTCGCCCGGCTGAGAGACGCTGAAGCCTTCGCCCGATACGGCAATGGTAACCGCATCGCCGCGATTGATCGCAGGCAGCGCGGCCATGCCGCCGCCGGTGCTGGCGCGAACCGGCACGAACAGCCGCCAGCTGCCCACCTCGGGGCATTCGAGCACGATGGTCTCGCGCCGTTCGCCGCGCCACGAAAGGGCTGCGGGCGACCGGCAGGGCCTGAGCCGCAGCCGCCGGTCGAGCGGCAGCATCGCGCCGCCTTCAACGCCCGCTGGCGCTCCGGCAAAGCGGGCGACTGCGGCATCGAGCGCGTCAAGATCGGCGAATGGTGCGGCGGCGGCAAGCATCAGGGCGAGGGTCATCGGGAAGTATCCTTGGCTGGCGGGTTCGATTCGGAGCTTTGCAAGCCGCGTGCCATGCTTGGCGCGGAGTGATCATAGGCAAGGCTCGCGACCACGCCGTCCGCGCCGGGTTCGACCACCAGCCGCGCGAGCCGTCCTGCGGCGCCTGCATCAGCCAGCAGCACGCTCGCTTCGGCCAACGCGGCTTGCTGACCGGCGCTGCCGGATTCCGTCTGATAGTGCGCGACGATCGAGAGCTGCTGGCGCGGATCGCCGGGCTGGCCGGCAAGCCATGCGGCGAGGCGCGGAGCATCTGCT
>JANLSP010000527.1:0-5210 GCA_031362485.1 Novosphingobium sp. | reverse complement strand
TTCATCCGCTCCGGCGCAGGGGGAGCAGGCGCGGTGGCGTTCCGGCGCGAAATGTACGTCGAATATGGCGGGCCTGATGGCGGCGATGGCGGCAAGGGCGGCGATATCGTGTTCGAGGCGGTTCCCGGCCTTAATACGCTGATCGACTTTCGCTATACCCAACATTTCAAGGCGCAGCGTGGCGGCGGCGGGGCGGGCAAGAATCGCACCGGCGCGGGCGGCAAGGATCTGGTGATCAAGGTGCCCGTGGGAACCCAGGTGATCGATGATGACCGCGAGACCGTGCTTGCCGACCTGACCGAAGCCGGAAAGCGCGTGGTTTTCCTGCGCGGCGGCGATGGCGGGCGCGGCAATGCCAGCTACAAGACCAGCACCAACCGCGCCCCCCGCCAACACGGTCCCGGCTGGCCGGGCGCGGAAATGTATGTCTGGCTGCGGCTGAAACTGCTCGCGGACGCAGGGCTTGTCGGCTTGCCCAATGCCGGCAAGTCGACGTTCATCAACGCACTGGCCAACACCAAGGCCAAAGTCGGTGACTATCCTTTCACGACTCTGCGCCCGCAGCTTGGCGTTGTGCATCACCGCAACCGAGAATTTGTCCTCGCTGACATTCCTGGGCTGATTGCGGGTGCGGCGGAGGGCGCGGGTGTGGGTGACCGGTTTCTCGGCCATATCGAGCGCTGCCGGGTTCTGATCCACTTGATCGACATCACCGGCACCGATCCCGCCGAAGCGCTGGAGATCATCGAGGATGAACTTGCCGCCTATGGCGCCGGACTGGACGAGAAGCCCCGGCTGATCGCGCTCAACAAGATCGATCTGGTCGATGCCGAATTGGTCAAGGCCTTCAGCGCTGAGCTGAAAGCGGCAGGCGCAGTGCGGGTGTTTCCTATCTCGGGTGCAACGGGGAAGGGCATGGACAAGCTACTCGATGCCGTGATCGAACATTTGCCTGCCGCTACCATGACCGAGCGGCCGGTGGGCGAGCGCGAGGACGCCGACGAGGAAAAACCCTGGTCGCCGGTCTGACGCTGGCCAGTGCAGGGAAGAAGTTGGGCTTCAAACCTCGTCCAACATCGCCTAAGCCCCGCCCATGACCATCGCCCGCCTTCCTGATCTGGCCAACCCAGCCCTTTGCCCGCGTGTGGTGGTCAAGGTCGGATCGTCCTTGCTCGTTGGCAAGCAAGGCCTGCGCCGTGCATGGCTAGAGATGCTGGTCGGCGAGATCGCCGCTGCGCAAATGCGTGGTCAGGAAGTCATCGTGGTTTCTTCCGGCGCGATTGCGCTGGGCGCGGCAAAGCTGGGTCTGGCAAAAGGCGGGCGCGGTTCTCTTGCGGACGCACAGGCCGCAGCGGCAGTCGGCCAGATTGCGCTCTCGGGCTTGTGGGCAGAATTGCTGGGCGCGCACGGGCTGACCGCCGCGCAATTGCTGCTCACGCTTGACGATCTCGAAGATCGCCGCCGCTACCTTAACGCCACCGCAACGCTCACTCGTCTGCTCGATGCGGGTGCAGTGCCGGTGATCAACGAGAACGACAGCGTTGCGACCCAGGAAATCCGGTTTGGCGATAATGACCGGCTGGCCGCGCGCGTAGCGCAGGCTGCCCGGGCAAGCGCCGTCTTGCTGCTGTCCGATGTCGATGGGCTCTATGATCGCAACCCGAAAGACCCCGCCGCCGTGCTTTTGCCCGAGGTGCGCGGCGTCAGCGCCGAAGTGCATGCCATGGCCGACGGAGGGTCGGCCTCGGGCATGGGTTCGGGTGGCATGACCTCGAAGTTGCAAGCTGCGGAAATCGCCGAGCGGGCGGGAATCGCGCTCGCCATCATCAACGGCACCCACGATGCGCCGCTGGCACGGGCGCTTTGTGGTGAGGGGCGGGGCACGCTGTTCCTGCCGGTTCAGAAAGCGCGGGCGCGCAAGGCCTGGCTCGGCGGACGTCTGCGGCTCAAGGGGGCGATGGTGGTCGATGCCGGCGCGGCGAGAGCGCTTGGCTCAGGCTCGAGTCTGCTCGCTGCAGGCATTACCGCAGTCGAAGGCAGCTTTGAGCGCGGTGATGCCATCGCCATCCGGGATGCCGCCGGCGCGGTGTTGGCCCACGGGCTCAGCGAATATGATGCAGATGAATGCACCCACTTAATAGGACACCACAGCCGCGATCATGAGGCGATCCTGGGCTATGCGCCGCGCAGCGCCGTGGTCCACCGCGATCAGCTGGTCCTTCTGTGACGATTGCGGTTACCGGCGCGACCGGTTTTGTCGGGCAGGCGCTGCTCGATGCAGCGGCAGCCGAAGGCCTGACGCTGCGCGCGCTGACCCGGAAGCCGCAGGCCGAGCGGGCAGGCGTGGAGTGGGTGCGCGGCGATCTGGCTGACACGGCTGCACTGGCGCAGCTCGTCAATGGCGCCCGCGCGGTAATCCACGTTGCCGGGCTGACCACGGCCCCCGATGCAGCAGCATTCGAGGCCGGGAATGTGAAGGGCACTATGGCATTGGTCGAGGCGGTTCTGGCGGCGGGGGTGCCGCGGCTGGTGGCTGTCTCCTCGCTTGCCGCGCGTGAGCCCGGGCTGTCGCTCTACGGCAGTTCAAAGGCGCGGGGCGAACGCGTGGTCAAGGCCAGCGGGCTCGACTGGACGATAGTGCGCCCGCCCGCGGTCTATGGCCCGCGCGACGATGCCATGTTCGAACTGTTTCGCTCGGCGCGGCTTGGCGTGGTGCCTGCGGTGCGCGGCGGGCGCACTTCGCTGATCCATGCCGATGATCTGGCCCGGCTGCTGCTGGCGCTGGTGCCAGGCGGCGAAGGAGTGAGCCACCAGACATTCGAGCCTGATGACGGCCGTCGCGGCGGCTGGAGGCAGGATGAACTGGCGCGCGCCATCGGCTGGGCGGTGGGCCGTGCCCGGGTATGGGTGCCCGGCCTTACGCGCGGTATGCTCGAATGGGCGGCGCGGGGCGATATGCTGTTGCGGCGGGGAAAGGCCAAGCTGACGCTAGACCGCGCCGGCTATATGGCGCATCCCGACTGGATGGCGAGCGAGGGGGCAGGAGTTCCGGCGGAGCTGTGGCGCCCCCGCATCGAGACACGTGACGGCTTGCGTGCAACAGCCGAATGGTATCGCCGCGAGGGTTGGTTCTAGAAAACCGGATCGTAATCGGGCGGCAGATCGCCCGGCCCGGTATCCGCCTCGCCCGGTGCGTGGATACCGCACTCAACCTTTTCCCAGCCGCGCCAGCGGCCCGCGCGCGCGTCTTCGCCTGAAGCCACCTTGCTGGTGCAGGGCGAGCAGCCGATCGATGGATAGCCTTCCGCCACCAGCGGGTGAAGCGGAAGGTCGTGCTCGGCGATGTACGCGGCGATCATTTCGGGTGACCAGTCGATCAGCGGATTGATCTTGAGCCGGCCCATTGCATCGCTGCCGTCGATCTCGAAGCGGGGCAAAGCCGCGCGCGTGTTTGACTGGTAGGCCTTGCGCCCGGTGATTGTTGCGTCGAAGTGGGCCAGCGCGCGCGCCAGCGGCTGCACCTTGCGGATTTCGCAGCAGCCATCGGGATCATAGGACCAGCGCAGCCCGCTTTCGTCCTTCGCCGCAATTTCGGCAAAGTCCGGTGTCAGGTTGCGCAAATCTGTTAACCCGAGACTTTCGACCACCGCGTCTCGATAGGCCAGCGTTTCAGGAAAGTGCTTGCCGGTTTCGAGAAACAGAACCGGAATCGCAGGATCGATCCGACTGACCAGATGTAGCAGGACTGCGCTTTCCGCGCCAAAGCTGGAGACCACTGCGAGTTCCCCGGCGAGGCCGTCCCCTAGTACACTGGCCAGCATTTCATGGGTATCATTGCCGCGAAACAGGTGGTTGAGGCGCACGGCATCCGCCTCGCGGAAGCGCGGGCCGGTGTCGATGCGGTCTCTCAAACGCTGGCCTTCAGCCATGGCGCTTTTGCCAGATCGGTGCGCGGCCGTCGCCGGTTGCCTGATAGACCTCTGGCCAACGATTGAGCGCCGCTTCGGCGTCGGCGGCATCGAGCTCGGCAGCAGGAGCGAAACTGTCAAACCCGCAGCGGCGCATATGGCCGAGCTGATCGACCAGCACGTCTCCACACGCGCGCAGTTCACCAGTGTAGCCGGCTTCGCGCAGAATTCGCGCCGAAGAATAGCCGCGCCCGTCGGTAAAGTTGGCGAAGCTGACTTCGACCAGTTTGATGCGGCCGAGATGCGGCAGCAGCGCGCGGGCGTCCTCGCCCGGCTCGATGCGCACGGCGGCGGCATTGCTCGTCTCGCCAAAAGAGCCGAGCGGCAGAGCCGGGTCGTTCACAGGCGCGTCATCGCGAAAACGGAGCTGGACGTCAGCCATAGAGCGCCTCCTTGAACGGGGCCATGCCAATGCGGCGATAGGTATCGAGGAAGCGTTCGCCGTCCTTGCGCTGGCTCAAATAGAGGTCAGTGGCTTTCTCGACTGCGTCGACAATGCCGTCCTCGCTGAAGCCGGGTCCGGTGATCTGGCCGAGTGACGTGTCCGCACCCTCGCAGCCGCCGAGCGACAGCTGATAGTTTTCCGTGCCCTTGCGGTCGACGCCGAGGATGCCGATGTGGCCGGCATGGTGATGGCCGCAGGCATTGATGCAGCCCGAAATCTTCAGCTTGAGCTCGCCGATCGCGTCGAGCTTGTCCTGCGCGGCGAAGCGCTCGGAAATTTTCTGTGCGACCGGGATCGAGCGGGCATTGGCGAGGCTGCAATAGTCGAGCCCCGGGCAGGCGATGATGTCGCCAATCGAATCGAGGTTGGGCGTGCCGAGCCCCGCAGCGTCGAGTGCTTGCCAAATGGTGTAGAGATCGGCCTTGCGGACATGCGGCAGGACGATGTTCTGCGCATGGGTCACGCGCAGTTCGTCGAAGCTGTATTGCTCGGCGAGATCGGCCATCAGCCTGATCTGTTCGCCGCTGGCATCGCCCGGAATGCCGCCGACCGGCTTGAGGCTGATCGTCGCGATCATGTAACCCGGCTGCTTGTGGGCATGGCAGTTGCGGTCCACCCACAGGGCGAAGTCGGGGTCGCTGCGGTCGAGCATGTCACTTGCCCCGGTCTCGAAAGCGGGGTCAGCGAAAAACGGAATAATGCGCTCCAGCTCAGCAAGCGGCGGCTCGATGCCCTGGGTCAGCAGATGGGCGAATTCTTCCTCGACCTGGCGCGAATATTCTTCCTTGCCAAGCTCA